>CAYVVR010000597.1:0-2770 GCA_964454655.1 uncultured Planctomycetaceae bacterium
ATTCAGTGGCTTCGAGAACATCAGACACCGCCTGCATGGGATGAGCGAAGTGCTCCCCAAACCGTGTGCTTTGAGGCGACCTCCGCCGAACCGGAAGGTTGGATCGTCGTTCCGCTCACACTCCGCTTGCGCAGTCCCCTGGCGGTCACCGGACGCACGTTGGGCAACGTGGTCGAAACGTTAGACTTTCTGCCCGGCACCTATTTGTTGCCTCACATATCGAAGATCCTTCGATCGCTGAAGGTCGATCCATACCCTCTTTTTGCAGCCGGGGATGTTGCGGTTCTTCCCGGCACCAGAGAGCTTGCGAGGAGACGTTCGCTTCCGGTTCCGTTGGCGTTTTTCTCACGCAAGGGTGAGGACCATACCGATCCCGCAACATGGACGAATCGGATGCTGGGCGATACGCCGCCCGGCCAGTACAAGCAGCTTCGGCAAGGCTATGTCGCGGTCGATGCGTCGAATCGATGGGTTGCGTACGCTAGTGTCCCGACCGTCCAGCGAACCCACAATTCCGTCGACGACATGTCTCAACGCCCTACCCCGGAGGTCGGCGGCGTATACACCTATGAAGCCATCAGTCCGGTGACGGACGGACGCCCCACATGTCTGCGCACTGAGCTCCGTCTGCGAAAATCGGTCGCTGAACGCCTGAAAAAGGCCGATTCAAACTGGTGGAAAAAGTTTGCTCAAACGGTTGCGCTTGGGCGATCGAAAAAAGACGACTACGGAGAAGTAGAGGTCGTTCCGTCGGAACCTTGCGAATATGCCCTCGAGCAGGACCTTACAAATCCTGCCGCGATCGAAGCCGACGATTGTCGGGAGTGGATCGTATGGGTGCTCTCCGACGTCCTACTTCGCAACGAGTACCTGGCCCCCTCACCGTGCAGTGAAACGTTAGCCCACGAATTGGGGCGACGTTTGAACGTGCAGTTAAGCGTAGCGCAGTCGGACGATCGGTTGAATGAATTCGTCCGCGTACGGCGAGTCGAATCTTGGCATACCGGCTGGGGATTGCCTCGCCCTACGTTAATGGGAATCCAGGCGGGGTCTTGTATTCGCCTTCGCGTCGAGGGACGCGTCGACCTGCAACGGTTGCAAGAGGTTTGTGCGGGCGGTATCGGCGAGCGAACCGGGGAAGGGTACGGCAGACTTGCCGTTCAGCCGGTCTTGCTGACCGAGCCGCTCAACCGTTGGTTGCCGTTCGAGGCACTGGCTACGCAGGAGGCAAACCAAGAAGCCTCACAAACGTCGTTGATTTCCAAGGACGATGAAGACGATGCGTCGATTTATGAATACGCCCGCCTCTTGGAACGCGAAGCATGGAAAAAGGTGATCCTGCAAGCCGTGCAAGATTTCGCCGGTTCCGACCGGCGGAAGAAGGATCTTCGTTGGGATCCGCATGACGGTGAGAACGGAAAGCCTCCGATGAGCCAACTGGGCACGCTGCGCAGCCGAATCGCCGCACTCAGGGCCTCGGGGCAACCTGAAATCAATCTGGATTGGCTTGAAAGCTTGAAAGAAAAGCGTGCCGATCGCTGGCCCGATAAGGGACAAAGCCTTGAAGTCATTCACCAACTCCTATCCAATTCCGATCGAAATGATATGTGGTCTATGCTTGGTCTGCAAACACTGCCAGTTCTTACGCAAGACGGGAAATCAGAACTGAAGCGAGAACTCAGGACGTGGACGCTCCAGGCCTTCTTCGATGCGTGTATTCGCGCCCACAAGCGAGAAAAGGAACAAACCCTCTGAACGCGGAGAGTCGTAGCCGATGGCACGGTCGACAAGCTCAAAACTTCTACTACAGGGAACCATCGTCGCGAAAACGCCGTTGCATGTCGGCGGATTCGGCGAAGACGTGGAGACCGATCTACCGCTCGCTCGGGACGGTACCGGCCGGTACTACATCCCGGGAACGAGCATCGCCGGCGCCTTGCGACAGTGGTGTCTTCGGGCGTTCGGTCCGGAGACGGTGCGCGACGTATGGGGCTTTCAAGGCCGCGGAAACGCCGGACACGCTTCATTAGTCGAGTTGGACGACATGACGCTGGCCGACGGCGTCGATCCGTTCGTTGAAATCCGAGACGGCGTGGGCATCGACCGACAGTGGGGCGTGGCGGCCGAGCACATCAAGTTCGACCGTGCCGTGCTACCGAGGGGAACGTCGTTGCGATTTCGCATGACCGTCCTGGTGCCTTCGCCCAATTTACGCAACATGGCCTTGGCTATGCTAGGCAATCTTCGCGACGCATTGGCGGCCGGACGTATTCGTCTCGGTGCAGCCAAATCGAGAGGACTCGGCAAGATCGTTCTGGAAAACGCACGCATCGTCGAACAGCGTCTCGATTCGCGAGAAGGTATTTTGCAGTCGCTCGATTCGCCTGATTCGGGCCGAACGGTTACAGACGACGAGATCCGTTCGGCAGCGATGCCCCTTTCTCTGACACCCAAGGCGCACCTCGAAATTCGAGTGCACTGGAAGCCGGCTGCGCCTCTTATGGTAAAAAGCGGAATCGACGGCATCGGTGTCGATATGTTGCCGTTAGTCAGCGCCGTCGAAAATGGTGTCGCCCCGGTTCTTCCCGGCAGTTCCATCAAAGGCGCTTTTCGCAATCGCGCCGAGCGCATCGTCCGCACAATCTGGGACGCCTCGGAAGCGAAGTCGAAAGAAAAAGCGTGGACGTCGCAACAAGATCCGAAGGTGCGATTTCTCGACAGCGTCCGTTTGCCGCTGATCGATTGGCTATTCGGTTGTTGTGATGAAGGC
>CAYVVR010000598.1:0-2762 GCA_964454655.1 uncultured Planctomycetaceae bacterium
CGGCGAAGATCGCCGGATCGCTCGTCCGCATTTGATCGTCGACCTTGATTCCCCCCAGCTCGCCCAGTTCCAAACCGGCTTCGGCCGCCAATTCGACTTCGGGCTTGACGCCCACCGCCAAGATGACGAGTCCTGCCGGAATCCGGCCGCCCGATTCGGTTCGTACCGTCAAACCCGATGCGGCATTCTCTTCGATCGCACTGAGCGGATCGTTCAAGCGGTACTCGACACCTCGCGATTCCAGGGCGGTGGCGACGAACGACGCCATCTCGGGATCGAGCGGATTCATCAACTGATCGGCCGCCTCGACGACGGTAACGGTCACGTTCCGCGCCACGAGGTTCTCGGCCATCTCCAGGCCGACGTAGCCTCCGCCGACGACCACCGCCCGCGTCACCGACTTCTCTTTCAGGTAGCCGAAAATGCGATCGGCATCGTTCAGGTTTCGTAGCGTGAACACGCCGGGCGATTCGACACCGGGCACCGGCGGAACGATCGGTCGCGCCCCCGGCGACAACACCAGCGCATCGTACGACTCGGTCGATTCGGTCCCGCTGGCGACGTTCCGCACCCGGACCGATTTCGCCTGCCGATCGATCGCGACGACCTCGCTCCGCACGCGGACCTCGATGTTGAACCAGTCGCGGAACCGTTCCGGTGTGGCCACCAACAAACTGCGACGATTGGGAATCACGCCGCCGATGTAGTACGGCATGCCGCAATTGGCGAACGACACGTTTTCACCGCGTTCGAAGATGAATATCTCGGCTTCTTCGTCGAGACGCCGGAGGCGTGCCGCACAAGCCGCTCCACCGGCCACACCACCGACGATCAATACGCGTTTCTTTCCCATCGAATGACTCCTTGTCGTGGTTGTCGATTCATCTCTGTTGCAGTTAGGTATTACCGCGGTCGACGCACGGCAGGCACACCGCAATCACCGAGATATTCTACTAATTCAGTCAAAAAAGGATCGTAGGGCCGTGATTGCGGTTCGGCAAGGTTTGAATCCTCGATCGGGGGGTGATGCGCTGTTCGCGACGAAGACACGGGGCCAACTTCGCGCGGCACGACACCCCAAAGTTAGCCGGTAAGGTTTTTCAAGCGTGATCGGCAACGCGCGAAAGATGGGGCGGCCGTCGCGGGGTGCAGAGTAAACCGCCGAACGCCCATCGCCTCGGCAGCAACCAAGCGAGCGAGCAAGAAACTACGCCGGGCTAAGCACGTTCCCAACGCGGGCAGTAGATTTCCCGGCCCACAGGAACAGCGCAAGATGCGATCATCGGCGCGATTCGGTTAGGGCCGACAATGCCCCGCCGGCAAAGCGAATGCAAATCATCGGCTAGCGATACACGGCGCCGACACCCGATCGAACGCCCGCGCCGGCACCGCCGGCGGCCGAGCCGAAGGTGTCGTTGAGCGTGCGGTAATACGCCGATTCGCCTTCCATGGCCGTCAAGCCGCGGGGAAACGCCGGGGCCACGATCACCCGACCGGCGATCTGCTCCTTCTGATAGCCCAACTGCTCGAGCATCGCGATCACCCGCTCGCGACGCGCCAGGCAAAGCTGCGGATCCTGATCCTCGGGCAACTCTTCGATCACGATCGGAAACGGCACGTGCTCCAACCGCAAGGCGGTCGACAACAGGTGCCGCTTGCCCAACGGCGTCAACTCCGCCGTCTGACCGACGAACTCGTGATCGTAGAAGATGAAATCGGCCGCCTCGGCGTTCGTCTGCATCGTCTCCCAGTGGGCGTCGGTCACCTGCCCCAACGGAAACGGACGATCGTAAGCGGGGCCCATCTTCGCCTCGTGCGGCGCGTGCGTCGTGTGACAGCCCAACGCCGTCGCACTCATCACCCCCAATGCCAACAAGATCCGTCTTGCGACCGTGTTCATCCTTGCGTCCTTCGCTTTGCTTGCGCGATCGACTCGTCCGTGAATACCGCGTCAGTCGCCGTGCCCGTACGGCCCCGATATCTGCGCCGGGCCGCCCGCGTTGTACCGCCGACGCAACCGCGGCCACACCGTGCTGTCGTACTCTTGCGTGGGCCGACCCTCGATGTGCCCCTTCAAGTAGAACTCGTGGTTGGTCGGCTCGGTCACGTCGAAGCCCGGCACCGGCGGCACTTCTTCCGGTTCCATCGGCTCGACCAATTCGGGCGTGACCAAGATGATCAACTCGGTCTCGCGACGCGAGATGCTGCGGCGTCCGAAGATCTGCGCCACAAACGGCAAGTCGCCCGCGTTGTCGCCCGACATCGCATCGTCCAACAACCCGGCGATCGCCAGCGTCTGGCCTTCCCGCATCTCGACCGTCGTCGTCACCGCCCGCGTCTTCAACCCCGGCGTGCCGTTGACGGTGTTCTCGTCGTCGATCTGGCTGAACTCGGGCGCCACTTCCAGCCGGATGTGGTCCTTGTCCAGCACCGTCGGCAAGAAGGTAATGATCGCCCCGTACGCTCGGAAGTCGGTCGTCACCGCCCCTACCCCGTTGACGCCGACCGCCGTCGGCACGGCGAATTCGCCCCCGGCGATGAACGTGGCCGGACGGCCGCTGAGGGTCACCAATGTGGGCTCGCTCAGCAACCGCACGACGCCGTGCTCTTCCAAGTAATGAATACCGAACTGGATGTCGCCCCCGTCGAAATTCCCCAAGATCGACGCCGTACCGCCCGAGGCCAGGTTCAACAGCGACTGGAGCAACACCTCGCCCTGCGAGAAGTTCATGTCCATGTCGACGCCGAAGTTCCGCGCCGCC
>CAYVVR010000599.1:0-2745 GCA_964454655.1 uncultured Planctomycetaceae bacterium
CACGACCAACTCGAATATGGCGTCGTCGCCTTCGGCCCGCGCGACCTCACGCTCGCCATCTTTGACGATCACCTGAAAGCGGTTGTATTTCGTGCCGCGATTGACGATCGGGGCCACACGGATCATCCCTTTTTCGGCGTCGGTGGTAATCTTCAAATCGGCGACGTAGGTAATCGGTACTTGCTCCAACCACACGGTCTGCCAGATCCCCGAGACTTGCGTGTACCAGATGCCGCGTGGATTCAACGTCTGCTTGCCTCGCAGTTGCCAGCCTTCGGTTTCGTCCTCCACCCGCACGATCAACAGGTTGTCGCCGTCGACCAACGCATCGGTAATGTCGAACGAAAACGGCGTGAATCCGCCTCTGTGCGAACCGACGAGTTCCCCATTCACGTAGACGTCGCATGTGTAATCGACCGCCTCGAAATGCAACAACGTCCGACGGCCGGGTGTCTTCTTTGCCGTGAACACACGACGATACCACAACGATTCGTCGGGCGTCAGCAGACGCTGAACGCCGCCCAATTTGGACTCCAAGCAAAACGGCACGAGGATTTCGCCGTCCCATTCGCCGGGCACGGCCTTTTGTCGATCGCTGGTGACGGCGTATTGCCAAAGTCCGTTGAGATTCGTCCAATCGGAACGCACCAATTGCGGGCGAGGATACTCGCGCCACGCGTTCTCGGGCGTCACCTTTTCACCCCAGGGCGTAATCAGCTCAGAAAGAAACGGCTTCAAGCTGCGTTTCGGCTCAGGCAACGCCGGCACATGCTCGGCATCGACCACGTGCACGTCGATGAACTGCCCGCCGGTCGTCTGCCGGCAATGAACGGCCAGCAGGTTCTCGCCTTCGACCAACACGGTAGGATCGTCGATCGGTACGACACGATACTCCTTCCAGAAGCCGGGAAATTGCCCGACCAGCTTGCCGTTGATGTAAACTTCGGCATCCTCGTCGTGGTGCATCAGCAAAGCGGGCTTCGAGGGCACCTTATCGAGCACGAAGCGCTTTCTCGCCCAAATCTCTTGACTCGCCCAGTTCGTGCCGACACGAGCTCCCGGCGTCTCCAGCGTTCCGAACCCGCCGTTTCCTTCCGCCCAACGAGAATCGTCGAACGCCGGTTTTGTCCACGCCGCCGGCGGCCGGCGATCGACAAACCGCCACGCGTCGACAATCTCCTGTCCGCAAACGATTCCGGCCGTCGCGAACAGCATCCCCAAGGCCGTCCAGAATACATACAACGATCTCATCAGCCCTTCCCTTTCTAAAAGGATCCCAAAGAAGTCGCTCCGGGATGGGAATCGCTTGGTTTCGCTTGTCGGTGGGTGGGGCGTTCCGACGCGTTCGGCATGCATTGTCGCTACGTCGCAAGGCCGAGGCAAGCAGCGCATAGCAAACTAGCGGCAATCGAGGAAAAACGCGCTACGCCGTTTCTTCGACCAACTTGGGACGCTGCAAGCCCACCGAAGTCGATCGAGATGTTTTCCGCCGACGATTGCCGATCCTTCACCGCGATGAACAACACCGGGCGGAACGCAATTCTTGCCAAGAAGCAGCCGAACCGACGTTCTTCGATTCGGCACCGGCACTCGCATGAATATCCCCCACAGGCTTCGCGTTCGCAAAGCCTCCCCACAGGCATTTAATTATAGATGTGCCCCGATGCGCACGCAAAAAACCGACGAAGAATTCGACCACGTGCGCATGTCTCGGCACGGCATGCCGACAGAAAAGTGGAACCGATCGGTCTGCCTGATGAATTTCAGCGGGGACGTTGCTCGGGGTAGATGACGAACTCGACGCGACGATTCGCCCGTCGTCCCGCATCGCCGACATTCGAAGCACGCGGATGCGAGGCCCCGTGCCCCACGACGAAGAGTTGGTCGGGTGACAGCCGCGTTTGCGTCACCAACACATGATGAACGGCGGCCGCCCACGACAATGAAAGCTCCATGTGGTTTTTCCACAAGTTTCCCGTGATCGGACCGTTGTCCGTGAACCCTTCAATCCCGATCATCTGGTCGGGATAAAGCCTGAGGATTTCGCGAGCGATCGCCGAGATGGTTTCCGTCGCGCCGGGTTGCAACGTCATCGAGCCGGGAACGAACAGCGAATCGGCCGGCACGATGATCCGAATGACGTCGCCGTCGCGCACGACTTCGGCGGTTCCCGTATTCACCACAGGCAGGGTATCCAGAAGGCTGTTGTTCGGATCGATCGCGACGCTTCCCTGCCGATGCAACGAAGCCGTCAGCGTTTGCACCTGCTTTTGCGATTCCTCCGCCGCTTTCTTGGCTTGCGCGAGCTGCTCGGTCGTATCTTTCAACTGCTGCCGTAGCAACTCGAGTTGTTCTTGAGCGGTCTTCGTGCGTTGATTGGCTTCGGCCAGCAACGTTTGAAGCTGTTGATTATCGCGGTCGAGCGTCGCCGCTTTCGTCCGGTACTCGTCCAACTGACGAGAGAGAGCCAGCTGTTGTTTCTTCCATTCTTCGGTTTGCGTCGAACTCAACAGGCCCCCGTTTTGGGCGCAGCCCGCAAGGAACACGGCAAAGACCGCAAGCCAAAGCCATCCGCGTTTCAACGGGGCGCGTTTTGCGTTCATTCCCGAAGCACGTGCAAGGGGTTGATCGGCCGGTTCCTCAGGCCGCATACCCGCCCGACGAAAAGTCATACGGTCGAGCGGCACTCCATGGCGGCCTCGTCGCAAACTCTGCGGCGACGGCGGGGATCGTAGCAATTGCCGA
>CAYVVR010000600.1:0-2740 GCA_964454655.1 uncultured Planctomycetaceae bacterium
GAAGAGCTTCCGCGGCTACAGTCGCCTTCGTTTCTTTCTGCGGCACGTCTTCGGTGCACTCGATTTGGCGGCGGCGCAAGACGGGGCCTCGGCACAACGCTTCGTGGCCATGGGAACGCCGTCGTGGGCCGTGCGTGTGACGGGATCGATGAAATACGACGGAGCCGAAACGTGTCGCGAGAATCCGAAAACGGTTGCCTTGCGTCGTCTGGCGGGGATCGACGAGGATGACATCGTGTTTCTGGCGGGCAGCACCCAAGAGGGCGAAGAGGCGATCGTCCTCGACGTGTTCGCGCGTTTGGCGAGTCACTTTCCGAAGTTGCGGTTGATTCTCGTGCCGCGACATCCCGAACGATTCGACGCCGTGGCCGAACGGATCGCCGCGACGCCGTATTCCTGGATTCGACGTTCTGCCCTGAAGGATGGGACGCCGGAACACTGGCGGATCATGTTGGTCGACACGATCGGCGAATTGGGCGCGTGGTGGGGAACCGCCCGGCTGGCGTTCGTCGGCGGCAGCTTGGGCAATCGCGGCGGCCAAAACATGATCGAACCGGCCGCGTACGGCGCTGCCGTCTGCTACGGGCCGAATACTTGGAATTTTCGCGACATCACGGCACACATGGCCGAAGCAAAAGCCGCCGTCGTCGTCGATGGCGCCGACTCGCTCGAACGCTTTCTCGTGCGATGTCTCGAAGAACCCGAATATGCCGCCGAGTTGGGCCGCCGGGCGAAAGAACTCGTCGCCAAGCACCGGGGTGCCGTCGATCGCACGCTCGCTTTGTTGGAGTTACTGCCCGACGCGTCGCAACCGCCGGAACGCCGGTTGCCGTCGCAAACGTCTTCGATGAATGTCGCGCTCCCGGCGAACGGCAAACTTCGTCGCCCTGCATGACGCGTCGTCCGCCGCGATCATTCCGGCGAGGCTTGGGCGGACGGTTGCGCATCTTCCGCCTCCGGTGAAGCGGGCGTTTCGGGTGGTGCAGAGCTTGCTTCTGTTTTCGCGGCCGTCAAAATCAACGTGACCGGCGTTCCAAGCGGCGGAATCCGCTCGGTGAAGGCCTCGAACAACAAGCCTTCGTTCGACGAAGTGCTTTCGACGGGGAGGTCGAGCACCGAAGCAGGGAAATTCGACACGCAAATCAACTCGCCCGTCGAATCGGCGTAGTAGTACTTCTTGCCGGTTTCTTCATCTTGCAGAAACTGGCTGCCTGTGAACACCCACGGATAATCCATGGCCGTGCCGTCGGAGATCCGGCGCACCCAGTCTTGAGCTCGGGCGCGATGGATCTTTCCGTTTTCGTCTTTCCAGACGACTTCGATGTCGACCTCCGGTCCCTCGGCTGGAACGTATTCGGGGTAGAATTGCACGGGGTGTCCGGGCTCCAAGCCGATTGCCAACAGACCGGCGTGCACCAGAAAGGCCTTCGTGTCGATGGTGACGATCGATTCGTGTTCTTTCGACTGACGCAGACAAGCGAACAATTCGAGCGGAGCTTGACGTTGGCAAATCGTTCCCACCATCACGACCGCCTTTTTCTCGGGATCGACCCATACCGGATACGTCGGGTCGAGCCGCTGCAACCGATCGAGATCGTCGACCAACGGCGGGCCGAGATCGACGGGCTTTTCTTCGACGGGCTCCGGTTCGGGGGCTTCGTCGACCGGCAGCACGGCCTCGGCGCCGACCAGCGATTGATTGTCGTGTTCGACGTTCGAACGAACCTGCCACGTGCCGGCGGTGGTCGCGTGAAACACGATCGTGAGCGTCGTTTGATCGCCGGGGACAAGCCGCGGGATGGTCTGTTCGAGCTTCGCGTCGGTGATCGTGTCGCGCAGGCCGAAAAAGAGGGTCGATCGCAAGATCGCGCCTTCCAGCGGGCTGTCGCTTTCGTTCACGATCGTCCACGTGATCGGGATGTCGTCGCCCTCTTCGGCTTGTTTCGGAACGTCGAGAACGAGACGAATGCCCCGGCTCTCGCCCTCGCTCGCTTCGGCGGCGTTGCTTTCTTGTGAGTTTCCGGCCGCCGGCTCGGCGGAATCGTGCGTCGTGTCGACCGCGGCGGAATGCGGCGGGGCCGGTTCGGTCGTTTCCGAAGACGCTTCCGACGGCGACGCAGGACCGTCGTTTGATTGGGGACAACCGGAAAGCAGCGCGAGTACGGCAACCCCGAAAAGCAACGTTGCCGCAGCCGGGACGTTTCCCGAACGCCGAGCACCGATCGAAAGAATATTCATGTGATCTGTTCCTTGTTTCCGTCTCGCCGAGAAAAATCGCGACGACGATCGTTCCTGCCGGTTGCAAGCCGGGAGCGATCCGGCATGATTAGAAGTTGGTGTTGCCGATCACAGCCCGCCCTTGTGGGGATGTCGGGGGGGCCGTCCTCCCGTCGCTTGCCTGCGGTATGTCCGTTTGGAAAATCGCCTATTGTCGTACCGCATCGACGACCCATTATAGGAGGGACGGGCTTTGATTCGCCAGCACATGCCTTTTGGTCCTATCGGAGCGGCTGCCGGAAAACGCCGCGGCTTATCCGTATTCGTTTGAAATTTCAAACCGATCCGACGGTATACATCAGATGAGCGTATTGCATTCGAGTCGGGCCTTCGAGGAAACGTCTTGCGAGTCGCTCGGCGTGCTTTGTTCGCTGTTCGGCGTACCCGAGCAGAAGAACCTCGGCGAGGCTTGTCGTCTTTTGGCCGACCGCCGGCCTCCGGCGAAGCTGCGAGCGATCGTGAA
>CAYVVR010000601.1:0-2736 GCA_964454655.1 uncultured Planctomycetaceae bacterium
GTCCCGGCCAACACCAAGTCGCCGGGCGACTTCGCCGTGGGAATCGACTCGCCGGTGAGCCACGATTCATCGACCTCCGAGCAACCGTCGAGGACGACCGCATCCAAAGGCACCCGATCCCCTTGCCGCACGAGAATCGTTTCGTCGACGCCGATTTCGGAAAGCGGCACTTCCCGAACCTCTCCGGCGCGAACGACGACCGCCGTTTCCGGCGCAAGTTCCACCAACGCGCGAATGGCATCGGTCGTCTTTCCGCGGGCGTAATGTTCGAGAAACTTTCCCAGCGTGACAAACGTGATAATCATCGAGGCGTCGAGAAAGTACATCCGTTCGTGCATTCCGACGTGAAACGCCGGATCGACGATCGCTCGCACGAGTACGACGCAGCCCGCCGAGAACGCCGTAAGCGTTCCCAGTGCGATCAGCGTATCCATGTTCAATCCGCCGCGGACGAGCGAACGCACCGCACCGCGCAAGTACGGATAGCCGATAACGAACTGGATGATACCGGCCAGCACGCATTGCGCGGCAAGCAGCCACGGACCGTGCAAGATGCCGATGTAGCTTCCCGCCACCAGCAAGATCAACAGAAGCGCCGAAAGATAGAACCGCTGCTTCCAGGCGAGCGTTTCTTCTTCTTGACGCACGAACAATTCGTCCGGTGCTCGCCCCGCCGCCTCGACGATCGAAGCCGAATACCCCGCCGACGTGATCGCGTCGATCAACGGTTGGGGATCCTCGACCGTCCCTTCGACGACCGCCTCGGAAGTAACCAGGTTCACCGAGGCTTCGCGCACGCCGGGCACTTTTTCGAGAGCTTGTTGAGCCCTGGCCGCACACCCGGCGCAGTGCATTCCTTCGATGCGCAGACGGATCGATCGACGGTCATCCGATGCGGCGGTCATCAGCGGGCATCCTCGCAGAAAGCAAATGGACCTTCAGCGTCCATTCTATGCGCCGCAGAAGACGAGAGAAACCGCCGGTGCCGCTCCCCCGGCCGTCTATCGTCCGAATACCATGATCAGGGAAACGCAGCAAGCCGACCGTCGGCGCAGCCGTTTCATTTCGCGGGCCAATTCCCGCCGACCGCAACAGCCGCTTTCGCACCACGGAAACACGAGGTCGGCCTGTGCGGCCAATCGTGCCGCCACGCCGTCGGAAGGCGGCGGCAACGTGATCAACGTCACCTGAAACCGGTCTCGCCAACGGGCGTAGAGATCTTCGGCGTCCACCCACTGCGGAAGCACGGGATCGGCTCCCGGCAGCGGTCCGCCCGGCAAAAACGTCACACCTTCGATCCCGCTGAATGCGGCCGGATCGGACCACGGTATCGCGCCGAGTACGACGTCGCCGAAGGCATGCCACGATGCGTAGTCCAAACGCCGCGTGAGCGCGTTTTCGCGATAATCGCCGTCGACGAGCAGAATCTCGCCGCCGCACCGGGCACGAAGCTCGACCGCGACCGCGGGCAAGATTTCCCTGCCGTCGCTCTGCCCCATGCGAGGCAAAGCCACCACCGCCGGACCGAGGGGCTCCGTCGCTTCGAAAACAGCATCGACGACCGGCAGCGCCTCGTGACGATATCGTCTGACCAGCGTGTGGAACCGCATGCGAAACAGTCGCTCTTCATGCGCGACCGCCGGCGTGAATGTATCGGCCGCCAGTTTCAAGCGTGCTTCAGGCTTGCGAACCGGTCTTTCGATGCGCGTACTCGACTCGGGTGTGGCCTCCGATTCTTCGGGCGTCTCAAAGGCGTTTTCGACGGTGAACCCCGAATGGATCGGCTGCGGTCCGACGTCGTCGGTTCCCATGGCCGCATCGGCGGCCGAAACGGCAGCCGCCAAGTCGAACGGCACGTTCGGTTCCAATTCTTCCGCCGCGTCGGTACGGCGCTGTGAGGCCCCCGATTCGCCCTTCTCGGTGTCGTCGGTTTTGCTCGCGTCGACGCGATCTTGTTCGTCGGCTTGGGTCGGAGAAGCGGCTTGGTCCGCCGACGACCGCGGCGCGGCGTCTTCCGCCTCGGGAGTCTGCCGCGTCTTCTTCTCCAACCGTTGCAGGGCATCGAGCATCTTGCTCATCGCGTTTCACCTACTCTTTTTTTCCAACCCGCCGCCTCGTACGGTTTCGACATCCCGGCCGCCGATCAACTGATGCGCCTAAGTCGAGAAAACAGACGTCCGAACTCGCGTCGGCGTCCTGCGTGCTTCCGAACAGGCTCGACGTCGTCGTCCTCGACGTTCGCGACGATGCGCAGCACTCGCGCCCGATCTTCGGCGTCTTCCCGCGGGGAATGTTGCGCCGCTTCGGTTTCGGGCACGGCGTTCCAAGCCGCGTCTTCCGGTTGCTTGTGTTCGACCGTCGTCGAGCGTTGCGACGATGGCGCGACTTCCGGCACATCCAGCGACGTGAATTCGGCCAACGGTTCGATCGGCGTCAAGGTGTCGAGCGTCTCGCCGCCGGCCACGTCGCCGCCACCGGCCGAGGTGGTTGCCGAAACGCAAACGGCCTCCACCGGCAAATCGACGGCTTCGGGACCGACCGTCATTTCCACCGGCTCGAATCCCGCGTCAACACGCGCCGCCTCGAAGGGCGTTTCCACCGGGGCCTCGGGTACACCTTTCGCGACTTGCTCCGGAAGCGGTTCGGTTACGTCGTCGATGGCTTCCGGCGCCGATCGCTCGCGCCGCTCCCACGTCGATTCCGTCTCCGAAGAAATGGCGTCGCCCCCTTCCGAGA
>CAYVVR010000602.1:0-2440 GCA_964454655.1 uncultured Planctomycetaceae bacterium
CCGGCCCATCGGACCGGTCGGCGATCCTCGTCACTCGAAAGTACGGCCGGTGAGTCGCTCGTAAGCTTCGATGTATTTGGCGCGGGTTTTCGCCACGATATCGTCCGGCAGCTCCGGAGGGGGGCTGTTCTTGTCCCAATCCGTCGAGTCGAGCCAATCGCGGACGAACTGCTTGTCGAACGAAGGTTGCCCGTGCCCGGGCTCGTATTGGTCGGCGGGCCAGAAACGTGAGCTGTCCGGGGTAAGGACTTCGTCGACCAAGATCAACTCCCCGTCGACGCGGCCGAATTCGAACTTCGTGTCGGCAATGATGATCCCGCGCTCGAGGGCGTATTCGGCGCCCCGCCGGAACGTATCGATGCTCTTCGACCGCAATTCTTCGGCAACCTCGTGACCGGTGATTTCGATCATCTGTTCGAAGGAAATATTTTCGTCGTGTCCCTCGGTCGCCTTCGTCGCAGGCGTAAAAATCGGCTCCGGAAGCTTATCGCTTTCCCGCAGTCCCGAGGGCAATTGAATCCCGCAGACGGTTCCCGACTGCCGATATTCACGCCAACCGGAACCCGAGAGGTACCCTCGCACCACACATTCGACGGGAACGACTTCCGCTTTCTTGACCAGCGTGGTCCGTCCCCGGAGCACCTCACGATCGACACCTTCCGGCAAGTCCATCGCGTCGACGTCCGTCGTCACGACGTGATTCGGAACGCCCAACAACTCGAACCAAAACGCGGCGATTTGGGTCAACACGCGTCCCTTGTCGGGGATCCCGTTCGGCAAAATCCAGTCGTAAGCCGAGATTCGGTCGGTACTTACAAGCAGCAAACGATCGCCGAGATCGTACACGTCGCGGACCTTTCCACGGCGGACGGGAAACGGAAGATCGGTTTCAAGGACTACGGGGCGCGTCATCTGCTTACCTCGCTCCAAGATCGGAAAACTTCAGTTGACGGCGGAGCACCCTCCGGGCGGGCAACCCGGCCGACCGGTGAACTAGTATCTTACCGTGGCCCGTAACGGCCGACCAGACACGCAGGCGTGCCGCGTGCGTCGGGCAAGTCGACCACGTTTCCAGTCACCGGCAGCAGGACCTCATCCCAACGCATCGAACCGGATACAATAAACAGCGATCCCCATCCATTTCGCATTTCACAGGCGATCGACGTGTCATCCGCGGCCGGGCCGGTCGCGTACTTCATCCGGGAGTTCCCACCGCCGTGTTCCAACTCGTCGCTCCGTATCAACCCGCAGGCGATCAACCCAAGGCGATCGAACAATTGTGCCGCGGCCTCGACGAGGGCAAACGCGCGCAAGTGCTGATGGGCGTCACCGGTTCGGGAAAAACGTTCACGATGGCGAACGTGATCCAGTACGCCCAGCGGCCGACGTTGGTGCTATCTCACAACAAGACGCTGGCCGCCCAGCTGTACGCCGAGTTTCGTGAGTTTTTCCCCCACAACGCGGTCCACTATTTCGTCAGCTACTACGACTACTACCAGCCCGAAGCGTACATTCCGCAGCGCGATATCTACATCGAAAAAGACGCCTCGATCAACGAAGAAATCGACCGGCTTCGCCTGGCGGCGACCAGTGCCTTGATGAGTCGCCGAGACGTGATCATCGTCGCCAGTGTCTCATGTATCTACGGCTTGGGCTCGCCCGAAGATTACCGTGCCATGATGGTCGCCCTGCGGGTCGGCCAGGTGATCGACCGCGACGTCGTACTCCGGAAATTGATCGACATTCAATACGAACGCAACGATGTCGAATTCAGCGCCGGCACGTTCCGCGTCCGGGGAGATTGCGTCGAAGTTTACCCCTCTTACGAGCAGTTCGCCTACCGCGTCGAATTTTGGGGCGACGAAATCGAGCAACTGTCGATCATCAATCCCCTAACCGGCGAAGTGATTCGCCGCGAGGAACAGATTTTTGTGTATCCGGCCAAACACTTCGTGCTGCCGATGGAGCGCATCCAGCGGGCGGTGGACGAAATCCGACGCGAACTGGACGAACGCGTCAAAGAGTTGAAAGCAGCTGGAAAACTGCTCGAAGCCCAACGGCTCAATGCCCGAACCCGGTACGACCTCGAAATGCTCCAAGAGATCGGCTACTGCCCCGGCATCGAGAACTACTCCCGACCATTGTCGGGACGTCCGCCGGGCTCGCCGCCGGACACGCTGGTGAGATAAAAGGAGGTGAGGAGATGATTCGCTCTCTTTACACCGCGGCTACGGGGATGCTTGCCCAGCAGCTCAACCTCGACGTCATATCCAACAACCTGGCGAACGTCAACACCGTCGGGTTCAAGAAGAGCCGTCCCGACTTCCAGGACCTCATTTACCAGCTCATCACGCCGGCAGGCCCTCCCTCTGCGGAGGGGAGCCAGATTCCCGTTGGAGTTCAGGTTGGCCTGGGCGTGAAGCCGGTGGCGGTCCAGAAG
>CAYVVR010000602.1:2450-2733 GCA_964454655.1 uncultured Planctomycetaceae bacterium
TTCTTGCTGTTCGTCGACGAGTCGCACGTGACCGTTCCGCAAATTCGCGGCATGTTCGCGGGAGATCACAGCCGGAAAACGACCCTCGTCGAACACGGTTTCCGCTTGCCCAGTGCCTTGGACAACCGCCCGCTCAAGTTCGACGAGTGGGAAAAGAAAATCAACCAAGTCATTTTCGTATCGGCGACACCGGGCGACTACGAATTGGCTCAAGCCGGGGGAGAAGTCGTCGAACAGATCATTCGACCGACGGGATTGCTCGACCCCGAAATCGAGGTTGTTC
>CAYVVR010000603.1:0-2719 GCA_964454655.1 uncultured Planctomycetaceae bacterium
CCAGATCACCGTCCGCCGCCGGCGGAGCCTCGTTCCAAGCGGCCGGATGATGCCGAATCGCAGCGACGGCCTCGACGAAAAGGGCGTCGTCGCTGGTGCGCAGGTGGAGTCGATTCGGAAACCATCCGCGGCTGAACAGCGGCTCGCGAAACTTCGCGTCGAAATTCTTCCGCGGTTCGGCAAGCTGGGAATCGGCCTGCTCGTCGATCTGCCGATTGAGTCGGTATTCGGCGCGGCGGGCCGAGATGTACTCGGCCTGGGGTTTCTGCTTCATCGCCCGCTTCCAGGCGATACGCTGCGCCAACTGGTGGTTGCACCGCATCCGAATGTTGTGAATGTCGGTCGAGGTCGTCGCTTCGGTCACGGTGGGAGCGATCTCGATGCCGTCGGCCGTAATGCGAATCGCCTTGCGGGCAACGAACGGCGATACGGCCGTCGAATAAATCGTCGCCGGACCGTTGTACCCGATCGTGTCGGCATCCACGCGACCGCGAACGAGCAGGTTCACGACAGCCGCCTCGGAAGACGGCACAAGCTCGACCGTGCGCGTTCCGGTAACATGACCGGTACCGTGAACGTCCGTTCCCAAGATCAACTCATGCACCGGCTGGACCGTGTCGACCGGCTCCGTTGCGGCCGCGGCCAAGAGGTCCTCATCGACTTGGATTAGCAGATTGGGTTGAGAAAAGCGTTCGGCAATCGCCGAAACCAGCGGTTCCGCCGCCGGAAACTGCGCCAGCCAGTTCACCAAGGCGACGAGATCCGCTTCCGATTCGACCGAAGGTTTTGCCGCATAATCGACCGCCAATTGCGACACACGACGCACGACCGCTGCGAACTGCTTTTGGCCGCTCGCGGCGGTTGCCATTTGCCGCAACGTCTTCAGCCGAAAGATCGCATCGGCGACATCGGCGAAACATCGGATCTTGAGCCCCTCGTATCCGGCCGTCAACCGCGCGTAGGCCGCATCGAGCGTCGCCGCGTCGGCATCTCCGGAAGCAATCTTCTCGAAATCGGCCCACTTCAGGTATCGGCGCCACGCGTCGCCGCCGGGATCGCTGCTTAGCCGTGCGTCCAACCTCGCGACCGCGTCCGCGAGTTCGCCCTGCGCTTGACGCAACTCTTCTTCGGTCGGTGCGTGATAGGCTTGGACCACCTGTTCCGCCAATGCGGCCCACTTCACCACCGCACGCGCGGCAACGCCGTGGTTTTCCGGTTGAACTTCTTGAGCCTGGGCACGCAATGCCCCCAGAAGCACCGCCAATAAGAGGACGATTCCCACCGGCCCCAAGCCGCACCTCGGCGACACCCCCCGATTGGGCGAACTATTCATGACACACTCCCTTGAAATTCACAGAACTCCGTGATCAAGCATCGGCTGCCGGTCCCCGTTTACTTATCCCGGTTTGCCTGTCTTGGCAGGATCGCCGACACATTGCCTCTGGTTTACGCGGATGGGTTAAGCCATGTCGGTCGATAGAATTGTACGGAACGCGGCCAAACCTCCCAAACACTCCAGGCCACGCCGACCATAAAAATAACGCAACCCTTTGATTTTTCCAAGCGTTTTGGGTAGAAGGGAAAGATCGGCGTGCCGGAAAAAGGGCAAGCGTATCCCTTTCTCCGACGCACCGATAGGTCGCGGAATTCTCGGCAACAATGGCGGCGCGTCGCCGCGAGCCTCGTGTCTCCCGGGGCTTCAATCGGAAGGAGGGGCTGGGAGCGAATTCCAAACAGCCCGTCGCGCCTGTCCGGAACGTTGTCGACGAGCACGGATGCGCCCCGGTGGAAGCCGGCGGCGGCGTCAAGGCTGTACGGCCCCGGGCTCGCCACACGATTCCGGGCGTCTTCGCCGTGGACCGGTCTGTATTCCACCGCCGGCCCGAGACGAACGACGACCGCGTGATGGTGGTCGTTCGGTGTCCACGCATGGGGCATCGCGGGATACGGTCTTCCGTCACCCCGATTATCGATACATCGGATATGCGTTTGCGTCTCGGCGCCGCCGGTCGTGTGACGGATCCGCCGAGCTGCGACTGCCGACACTCTTCGACACACGGAACAACACTCAGGGAGTTACACCAACGATGACGTACCGCCCATCGTCCAAAGCGTTGCGAGCTCTCGGCATTTCGCCCGGGAGCACATTCCTGTTTGTGGCGATTCCCTCGATCATCGCCGTCGCGACGACACTGCCGGTCGCACAGCCGAGTTTTGGGCTGGAACCGGCAGCGGCGAAAGCGAACGACTGGCTGACCGATTACACGACGGCTTACAAGACGGCCGATGCCGACAACCGCTTGTTGATCGTTGCGTTCTACGACGCCGACGACTCGTGGTGCGACACGACCCGCACGCGACTGTCGTCGCTACCCGACACTCGTGAGTTTGCAGAAACGGCCGTGTGGGCCAAAGTTCCCTTGTCGGCTCGCGTGAAATCGAACGGCACGGTTCACCGCGTCCTTGAATATCAAGCGTTTCTCGATTTACACGAAGCCCCTGGTTGGGCGGTCATCGATCTCCGAAGCGACGGAACCGACAAAGGCACGGTGTTGCGTTGCGTTGCAAACCCGACCGAGGAACCGATGACGGCCGCGAATTTGGCGGCCCTGGCCGCCGTCGATCTCCCCGTCATTCCAGCCGGGTGGTTCGTACCGGCCGAAGAAGAATTCGAGCGTCTTCCTCTTCCCTGGATGAACGATTACTCCGATGCCGTTCG
>CAYVVR010000604.1:0-2711 GCA_964454655.1 uncultured Planctomycetaceae bacterium
ACTCGGGCTCGCGGAGCAGCGCGCGGAAGGTTTCGCTGTGCCAACCGGGCGTGCGGGTGAGTTCCAATCCCAAGGCTTGATGATGCAACGCGGTGGCTAGGTGCACGATGTTCGTTTCGGGTGTTCCCGCCGCGACGAGCGAGCCGAAGAACCAGTCGCGCGACTTCGCCCGCAAACGCGGCGACAGCATGTGTTCGTCGTTCTGCACGTCGTCGGCGATGATCAACGTCGGCCGATGGCGCAGGCGTCGCTTGCCGCGGATGCGTTGTCCCGTGCCGTAGGCTTCGATCGTACGCCCGGCAAGAACGATGCGACCGGCACTCGCCCGCATGGTGTCGATCAGGTCGCTGTAAATCGCGCGCAAAGCGGCGTTGGTTTCGAGCTCGTTGCGGATCGTCTCCAAGTGCGCCCGGGCCTGATGCTGTGTATCGGAAACCAACCACACGTAGGGCTCGCCGTGTTCGAGCATCGCCCAAAGGGGATAGGCCAGCGACGCGACGGTCGACTTGGCCGAGCCGCGCGGTCCCAACACGTTCAAGCGGGCGCCGCGACGAAAGGTCGCCTGTTCGAGCAGCGCCGCCAGCCGCCGATGCATCTTCGATGGGGGGAGCCGAAAGTGGCCGGGCAACAAGCGCCGCGCCCAATCAAGCAAGCCTTCGCGCTCGGCCGTAAGGCGGCGTCGGGCCAGCGTGTGCCGTCGCACCAGCTCGGCGAAGAAGTGCGACGCCAACCCTTCGTCGATGGCCGGCGAGTCGAACGAACGATCGGTCACGTGATTGCCCCTTGAAACGGAATCCGAATCGGTTGCGCGAAGGCTTTCGATCACGACGCATCGGCGGTCGTCGCGTTCTCGCCCGTGCGCGCCTTCAGCTTCGCCAGTCGCTTGAGGATCTTCTTGCGGTACTTGGGGACGGGAACCTCTTCGACGATGATGCGGGCGAACTCGGTCAACAGCTCGCGGACTTCGTCGATCGTGACGGTGTCGGCCTTGCGCGGTGCGAACTGTTGCGGACAAAGGCGTTCCAAGGCCCACGCGGCGGCGCGCCAGTACTGCTCTTTCCGCGCAGCGGCGGCGATGTTCCGCATGAACATGATTTGCGCCTTCGTTTCGGCCTTGCGCAGTTCGGCGGCGAATTGCGGATCGCGCCGGGCCGTGCGGCTGATGGTCGACGGTGCGCAGCCCACGTACTTCGCGGCGGTGCGCCGACTACATCCCACGCCCACGATCGCCAAGATTTCGCGCTTGGCGAACTCGTCGAGGCCTCGATTGGTTGCCATGAATCATGCTCCGTGGCGGCGCGGTTCGGTTTCGACATATCGGAAGGAGACGGCCGCCCGTCCCTCGACGCCGCGATAGGCCGGTGCCAGGCGAGAACGCCGGGTCGCGCCCGCCCGACGCACATCGACGACGCACCACCGCGGCGAGCGGCGGCAATGCGCGATCACCGCCGGATGCGAAGCCGTGACGTGCATCGGAATCCCGCGTCGCGCGTGCCATGCCGCAATCGCGTCGAGAAACGCACCGCCGATGCCGATGCCCTGAAATTCCGGTCGCACCACCAGGCGACTGATGCGGCGTCTGCCGCGTCGCCCCAAAACCGAAGCGGTTGCGCAAAAGGCGACGGCTTCGGTTTCCCACACGGCCAGGTAACAGCGGGCCCCGGCGGGAAGACTGCCGCTTAGATAGTGAAACCGCCGATAGGCCCCCCACGCATCACGCGTGCAAGGAACGATCGCCAATTCGATCGGCGGTCGCCGAAGACACCCTCCGTGAAACGTGCCCGACTGCATGTCGATTACCCAGTCGGGCGTCAACCAGTCGATCACGTCGTAATGACACGTGACGGCGACGAACCGGCAGGGGATGTCGCCCCGGCGAAGACTCCGCGCCACGGCGGCCGAAACGACCTTCGCCGTTTGCCGATCGACGACGCTGGTGTACTCGTCGAAGACGACCGTCTCTCGGTCGTCCGCCGGTAGCAACTCGGGAACGAGGCGGTCTTCCGAGGGCGTTTCGCGGGTGCCGTTCCACGCCTCGGCGAAGGCCCGGGCCAGGTCGCAGCGAAACCGCTCGCCTTGCGACAACACGCGATACGGCTTCAACCACGAAGGCGGCGAGCCGAACCCCACGGCCGTCAACAAGCGAACCGTGCGGCGGATCGGCAAGGTGAACGCGTCGATCACGGCCCGGTCGGCCGGCCACTGGTGTGTTCGCACGAGCCGATCGCCGAAGATGGCTTCGGCCAGAGTGCTTTTCCCGCTGCCCGAAGGCCCCACGATCAGCCCGATTTGCCACGGCTTGATTGCAGGCGGCAGCACCACGCGAAATGCTTCGCGGTGTTCGTCGGAAAGTTTCAGGCCGAACATTCCCGCGGCTTGCTCGACGCGAAACGACCGCACGACCGGGCACGCGCACCGCACGTGGACGGTGCGTTCGCCCTGTTTGCCTCGCACGAGGCGCACGCGGGGCGGTTCGCGGTATGTCACAGGACGATCACTCGGCACGTGTAGCCCTCTTCGGTCAGTCGCGAATAGAGTTCCTGTTGTTGGGTTTCGTCGGTGCAATCGACGATCAATTGATAGATGCCCTCGGCCGGAAACCGATCGGCGTCCAGCTCTTCGGTGGCGGGCTCGGCGTGCCACGTGTCGATCCAATCGCGCAACACGGGGCTTTCGGTAGCGATGTCGGCCAGCAAATCGCGCAGTCGCTG
>CAYVVR010000605.1:0-2711 GCA_964454655.1 uncultured Planctomycetaceae bacterium
TTAACAGGCGATCCGACGGTCCCACCTCGCGACCAACTCCTGCTGGCACCGTTTCGCGCAACACATCTTTCGATTCGCCAAGGCAAGTGGATGTATATTCCTGCTCGTGGAAGCGGCGGATGGACCAACTCCAAACCGGGAACGCACACATTCTCCGGACCGGCCGCCGCCACGTTTACCGGTCATCCGAACAGCGACATCGTGAATGGAAAAATTAGGAAGGACGCTCCGCCCGCCCAGCTTTACGATCTGAAAAACGATGTGAACGAGACCACCAACCTGTACAACCAACATCCGGAAATCGTGCGGGAAATGCAGGCATTGCTTCACACATATAAGCCGGCCGATTCCTCCTCGGCCACGGGTGAAGCGAGTCGGAAAGAACCGAAATGAAAGATCGCCCCATGAAGATCTTGACAAAACTGTGTTGGGGCGTCGGTCTTCTCGCCATATTGAGCGCAACAGCCGAGGCGGAAAGCCCGCCACAAGGGCACGAGTCCAAACCGAATATCATCGTCATCATGGCCGACGATCTGGGGTATGCCGATGCCGGCTGCTATGGCTGCAAGGACATCCCGACCCCGAATATCGATCGCTTAGCTGCCGAAGGCGTGCGATTCACATCCGGTTACGTGACGGGAAATATGTGCGGTCCTTCCCGGGCGGGCTTCTTGACCGGACGAATCCAGTCGCGTTTCGGTTATTACCGGAACGTGGACCAGCCATTCGATCCGGCCCAGGGATTGCCGAAAATCGATACCATCGGCAGTCTGTTGAAGAAGCACGGCTACGTGACGGGCGGTGTGGGCAAGTGGCATATGGGTACCGCCGACGATCAGCATCCCAACGCCAGGGGATTCGATGACTGGTTCGGTTTTCTGGGCGGCGGACACATGTATTGGCCGCTCGACCATCCGTCGTACAAGGGGCGGTTTACCCCGATCAAGAGACCGCTGAACAGCAAATATCTCCAGCATACCTTGCCGGTAATCCACAACATGGAACCGGTGGAATGGCATCAATATTTGACTCGCGAGCTGACCGACGCGGGAATCCGTTTCGTAGAAACGAATTCCGAGAAGCCGTTTTTCCTCTTCATGGCGTACAATGCGCCCCATCTCGATCTGGAAGCGCCGGAGGAAACGATCGCAAAGTTTCCGGCGGAATCAATGACCAAAATCCCCGGCGTACCGCCGCAATCCCGCTCCGTCTACGGGGCGATGGTCTACGAACTGGATGTAGGCATCGGCAAGCTCTTGGCGAAGGTGGACGAATTGGGGCTTGGCGACAACACCGTCGTCTGGTTTTTGAGCGACAACGGCGGGATGCGTAAAACGAGCGACAATCGGCCCTTGCGCGGCAGCAAAGGCACTTCATACGAGGGCGGGTTGCGCGTGCCGATGATCGTGAAGTGGCCCGGGAAGACACCACCGGGCACTGTGCTGGATGCGCCGATCACCTCGCTGGATATCACTGCGACCTCGTTGGCCATGGCCGGCGGTGATCCGAAGCAAGCCAAGCTCGACGGCAAGGATATCCGGGCCTACATAACCGGCCACACCCGCGAAGCGCCGCACGACGTGCTCTATTGGTACACGGGAAGAAGTTACGACGATCTCGCCGGCGTGATCCGCGAGGGCGATTTCAAACTCATTTACGAAAACGGAAAAGCGCAGCTCTACAACCTGAAGGACGACCTTGGGGAAACGACCGATCTATCGGCCGCGCAACCGGAACGCACGAAAATGATGCTCACCCGATGGAAGCAGTGGGCGAAGGCGAGAAAACCCGATTTGTGGAAGCCTGTCGGGAAGAACGCAGCAAAATTCCAATATGCCGATTACGAGTGGCTCAAGGGTAGCCCGCATTACCGGCCCAAAGGTGACAGACAATGACCAAGGCTCTCCTCTTCGTTCTGTTGATGGTTTTGGTGGCCTGTTCGGCGGAGCCTGCCTCGGCGGAATCAGCAACCAGGCCGAACATTCTGCTTGTTTGTGTCGACCAGATGCACCCGGCGATTGCCGGGTTTCGAGGAAATCCGATCGCGAAAACGCCCAACCTCGACGCGTTGGCGGCTGAGGGCACCCATTTTACCCGGGCCTATTCCGCGTGCCCCGTGTGTGGCCCGAGCCGCGCAGCACTCATGACCGGCAAGTACATCTACCAGATCAAGACCTGGTACAACGGATTTGCCTGGCCGGAAGACGAGGCGGATCTGGCCAAGAAAGTGACTGCCGCCGGGTACTACACGGCGCTATTCGGCAAAATGGATTGCCCGGGAGTGTACGGCAAACTCGGGTTTTCCGAAGAGTGGGATTGCTCCCGCAGGCCGCTCTATACGCCCGAAGAGGCCCGAAAGGTGCTCCTTCGGATACGCCGAGCAAAAGGGCATTTGGCGGTCAAGACCTTCAAGGTGACGAACTACCGCGGGCCCAGGTTTGAAGTCGGTGCCAGAGGCCCCTTCGGCAACTATGCATTGGACTATCCCACGACCCAACGGGCCCTGAGATTTTTGGAGCAACGAAAGGCCGACGGCAAACCGTGGATGCTGTACGTCGGGTACAACATGCCGCATTGGCCGTTGACTCTCCCGCAACAATACTACGATCTATATGCCGACGCAGACATTCCAATGCCCCACGATGCCAAGTTCCCCAACAAGGGAATGCATCCGGCATTGCAGTACTTCCAAAAGTGGGACGGTCTAGACG
>CAYVVR010000606.1:0-2696 GCA_964454655.1 uncultured Planctomycetaceae bacterium
CCGTTTTTTCTCACGCATCGGCTTTCCCGACGCGTCAACCGACCACCTTGCGATAGCAGGCCTTCAGGTAGTCGCACGATTGCCGCAACGCCTGCGACATGGCGTCGGGCTCGGGCTCGTGGTGCATGAACGGGTTGACCGGATAACCGAAGTCGATCTCGGCCAAAGCTTCCAACCACGGCGTGCAATCGACCGGCCCGATCCCCGGCAGTTGTTGGGTTCCGCTGCCCCGCTGCCAGGCGTAGAAGAAGAAGAGCTTCTTGCCCGCGATGCGGATCGCTTCGGGCACAGAGCCGTTATAGCTTTGAATGTGGAAGGGGGCCAATGCCATCCCCAAACGCGGATAATCGGCCGCGGCGTCGATGAACGCGCGGATCGAATCCATCGTGTGCAGCAACGCGTTGGCGTGGTTTTCGATCGCCAGGTACGAATCGTACTTTTCGCACAATTCCAAGTCGGGCTTCAACGATTCGACGAACTTTTTCATCGTCTCGCCGAGCTTTCCCGGTTCGGCGGGGCGGGAACTTCCGCGGACGGCGACACCGCCTCCCGCCTTACCCAGCAGTTCGGCGTACTTGGCGTAGCCGCCCACGTACACCGAAAACGCGTACAGCTCCAAGCCCGCCTTGTCGAGCAGCTCTTTGAGTTTTTCGGGGCCCACGCGATTGAGCACGTCGTCCAAGTGCGGACAGCCCGCGTGCGCCGACCAGATGTCGATCGCGTCGAAGCCCAACGCGGCGATCCGTTCGATGGCCTGTTCGATCGGCAGCGAAGAAAAATTGATCGACGAGCACGAGAGCCGCATTTGCCACTTCTTCGATTCGGCAAAAGCGGGGGCCAGGTGCCTTCCGGCCCAGAGGGCCGCCGTGCCGACAGCGGCACCGGCGATGAAGCGACGACGCGACAACCGATCACGATGACGACTCACGGGAATTCCTCCTCAGGCAGTTGTTCATTCGGTAACCATCGAGTCCCGATTCGACCGGGAAAAGTGAACCGCGCACGCGCGCACCCTTCCCCCTCGACGGCGATCTCGGCAACCTCGATAACGATACCTGCCTTGGAAGTCGGAAGACGGCGAGCCTGCGGCGAATGCACACCGACACAACGCTTGCAGCGTTTCCTTGTTCGCGGTGTTTCGTCGCCGGTCGTCTCGGGCGTTCGTCGTCGAACCCCGCAGAAGAACGCTTACAGCGTTACTGCTTGGGTTGTTCGGGCGGCGGCAACAGCTTGCCCGTGTGCTTGTCCCAACGGACGAGCCGACGCGGCAAGCGGTGATTGAAATGGCAGTCGGTGCACACGATCTGCTTCGGATCGGTCTTTTCGGGGCACCGTTCCTGCCAGCGGGCGATGACCTTCCGCGCGGCCGCATCGTGCTCTTCGTGGCACTCGTGGCACAACTTATCGACCGCTTCGAGAGGATACATCTTGTCGGGCGGGGTGATGTTGTCCTCGTCGTTGCGATGGTCGTCCGAAGCACCGTGGCAGTCGATACAGCCGACGCCTTCCCGACCGTGCTCGAGCACCAACGGTTCTTCGCGATAATTCCCGTGGCACACATAACAGGCCGTGTTGTCGACGTTCATTTCGTGCTTGGGCGTCTCGGTCGCTTCCGGCAATTTCTCGTCGAGATAGCCTTCCAACGACAAGGGCGGTGCGGCTTCGGCCCGTTGTTCGACGGAACTGCGCCGTCCCACGAATACCACGGCGATCGACGCCGCAACCAAGATCCCCAGAATCAACGTGCGCTTGCTCATGATGTCGTAGACCTCCCGGGGGAAAGCGAACCAAGCGAGGCGAAAGACAAGATCGGGCGCCGCGCACACGCACGGCGCCGCGATCGCTTTCGTCTTCCAGCCGCTAAGGCCGAACGCTTGCTCGTCTCAGACGAGATTCCAATCGTTCAACCAGCGATAGTGATACGGCAGGTTCGCGAAACCACGTTCCAACGCGCGATCCAGCTCGGCCTGTTCTTGCACGTCGAGCGCCCGCCGTTGCAACACGGCCAACGCCACGTTGTCGACCTGCTCGGGCGTGATCATGCCGGGAATCGGGGCCGTGATCACGGGGTTGGTCAAGATGGCCCGGATCGTCAAGCGGGCGATCTTGTTGTCCTCTTCTTCGTGCGGATTGCCCGGGCTGCTGTCGCCTTTGAAGATCGAGCCGCTGGCGAACGGCTTGATTCCGAACCAAGCCACGTCGTGCTGCTGCATCGCGTACCACAGGCTGCTTTCCCATGAGCCGTCGCCGGTGGGAACGACGCGGGCGGCCTTACCTTCTTCGGCCATTTCGATCTTGGCGCCTTGCAGCTTCGTCTTGGCCGTGTAAGGCGTGCACACGACTTCCAGTTCTTCAGGCGCCGCGGCGATCCACTTCTTGATGTGGGGCCGGTCGTGCGACGAAATGCCCGTGAAGCGGGCGCGACCGGTCTTCTTGGCCCAGCGCAACGCTTCGAGCATCTCTTCCATCTGTTGGTCGGTGTGCTGGCTGCTGGTCTCGAAGCAGGTGATCCGCCACACGTCGACGTAGTCGAGCTTGCAGGTGGTCATCCCTTCGTCGAGGGCTTCTTTGAGCTTTTGCGTGATCCACCCGGCGGGTTTGGGTTCTCCGGCCTTCTGGGCGTTGAACCACTCGCGGCTGAGCGAACGCATCTCTTTTTGATACCACGAGAAGCCCAGGTACATCTTGTCGCGACG
>CAYVVR010000607.1:0-2681 GCA_964454655.1 uncultured Planctomycetaceae bacterium
TATTCTCCCTTATACGCGGTATGCGACGGCACAAAATCATTGTGTATTGCAACTCTTTTTGATATACCATTAGTACAAATCACGTTGTGTGCGTGAATTTCGAAAAAACGCATTGCGTTACGAAACCTCCAGCGCGGTGTGGTGTTCAAATGCCTTGGGGTACGCCCTCGGCTTAGCGAACAGAGGCTCAAGGGGCACACGGCCGGCGTTTCGGGAATTACGGCGGCCGGATCGTTTCGCCACACTTTCGCGGAGGGAGGGATGATGTTTCGTAACAGTTTCAACTTGAAAGCGGCGGCCGTTGCCGTGTTCATCGGCGCGGCTTTGTGGGGGATCCGGGCCGGAGCCCAGCAATCCGAGCCTTCCAGCTATTCCCCGGTGGTAATTCACGAAAGCTTTGAATCGGTCGTGAAACGCATGCAGGCGGCCAAGCCCGCGATTCGCGAGGCGCACATGAAATTGCTGGAAGAGCGCTACGACCTGAGCGATCGGCCGGTCGAAGGCGTCACCATGTCGCGCGGCAAACCGATTCAAGGCGGCGTTCGGGTGAAGCTGCCCGAAGGCGTTTCGTCATGGGAAGAGCTCGCCTCGCTGTCGCCCGACGAGATTCGTCGTCGCGGCTTGTGGCCGAAGGGCTTTCTGCCGTTGCCGCATCCGAATCATCCCGAGGGCGGCATGGTCTTTCCGCAGCATCACATCGATGAGATCTTGAAGCAAGAAGGGCGCGACCTGACGCGTTTCGATCTCGATTACGACCTGCCCGCGCACCTGTTGCCCGAGTATCCGCCGGCGATCTTCCTGACGACGCGTCCCGATTTGGGCGACGTCTCGCAAGGACAAGTCGTGACGCTGCAAAACTACCATCGCCTGTTCAACGGCATTTTGAACCCCAAGCAATTAGAGGGATTGCGTCTGTTGGTGACGCCGTTTCCGCAGCAACAGTTCAACGCCACCGAGGACCGGCGCAGTCTCAAGCCGAGCTTGGGCGTCACCTGCTTCGACTGCCACGTGAACGGGCACACGAATGCGGCGACGCACCTGGTGGGCGATATTCGACCGCAAGAATTTCGGCATCGGCTCGACACACCCACGCTTCGAGGGGTGAACGTACAGCGGTTGTTCGGTTCGCAGCGGGCCCTGAAGACGGTCGAAGACTTCACCGAGTTCGAACAGCGGGCGGCTTACTTCGACGGCGATCCCGTCATCGCGACGAAAAAGGGCGTGAACGTCTTGGAGCGGGCGAGCCAGGTTCATTTCATGGCCGAGTTCTTGGCGATTCTCGACTTTCCGCCCGCGCCGAAGTTGAATGTGTTCGGGATGCTCGATCCCGAAAAGGCGACGCCGCAAGAATTGCGCGGACAAAAGGTGTTCTTCGAGAAAGGGCGTTGCGCGTTTTGTCATAAGCCGCCCTACTACACCGATAACCTGATGCATAATTTCCACACCGAGCGGTTCTTCGAACCGCACGCGGTTCAAGGCCACATGATGACCGGCGACGGTCCCATCAAGACATTCCCGTTGCGGGGAATCAAGGATTCGCCGCCCTACCACCACGATGGCCGCTTGTTGACGTTGGAAGACACGGTCGAATTCCACAACTTGGTCCTCGGTACGAAACTGACCGAGCAAGAGAAAGCCGACCTGGTCGCCTTCCTACGCTGCTTGTAAGCATTTCCTCGACATCCGACACGCGACCGCTCGCGCCGAACACGTCGGCGGGAGGTCGCGGTCTGTAATGAGACTCCTACCTCCCTTCCTCCCACGCAGGGAGCGGGTGTTGTGCCGAACGAGGGTCGGTCGGGAATTTCCCGTGCCGGCCCTCGGCTTTTTGGGTACACCAGCGAAACGAATGCGTATTTCGAGTGCCGACAAGGTGATAGACGTCGGCGAAAAATGCTTGAGTTTCGGGCATTCGAATTGGTACGATACCGAGCGTGAGCTTGCCGTGCAGGTTACCGTTTGCGTGCAAGACGAAACGCCCCGCGCGGCCGGCAATTTGTCGCCTTTGTTCCCGGTTGCGTTGCGGGAGATCGCGGCATGCCGTTTACGATTCAATGTTCGTGCGGTACGCCTCTTTCTGTTCAAGAGGCGTGGATCGGTCGGATGGTCATGTGCCCGAATTGCAAGCGGCAATTGCTGGTCGGGCACCCGGGCACGAACATGCCCAATTTGCCGCAAGGGCCGCTGCCTTCGGCTCCGGCGCCTACCGGCCCGCTGCCGACGCCCCCTGCGACCGGCCCGACCGCCGACCGCGACGACGAAGCCCCGAGCGGATTTTGGGGGTTCGTCAAGCGGACTTTTTCGAAACTCACGTTCTACAGTTGGCAGGAACCGCCCCTCTACCGGGTACGGCTTCAAGGCGATTTCGCACCGCGATTGTGCCTTGCGATTGCCGGTGCATTGTTCGGTGCCGCCGTGATGCTGGTTCTCACGGGAGTCAGCAAACGCCCCGGCACCTATTACACCTACATGGTGATGTCGTTCGCTCTCGGCGGTGTGCTCGGTGCGGGGATCGCCGCGATGTTCGCCTTCGGCATGCAGACGCGGTCGGGGTCGGTTTTCTTGTATCACAACCGCATCACCCGGCAGCGCATCGGCGCCTCGTTTCCGTATCTGCGGATGGAGGCGACGACCTGGTACTACAGCGAAATTCAACGCTGTACGATCATTCCGCCGGAGCG
>CAYVVR010000608.1:0-2671 GCA_964454655.1 uncultured Planctomycetaceae bacterium
CAAGAGAAAATCGACGCCTTGAATCGGGGCGAAGTCCCCATCTACGAGCCGGGTCTCGAAGAGCTCATTCGGCGCAACGCCGAAGAAGGGCGGCTGCGATTCACGACCAATCTGGCCGAGGCGGCCGCCTGGGCCGAACTCGTCTTCCTGGCCGTCGGCACGCCGCCGCAAGACGACGGCTCGGTCGACTTGTCGTATCTCCAAGCCGCGGTCGACGACATTGCGCCGCATCTTCGTGAGGATGCGATCGTCGTCGTCAAGAGCACGGTACCGGTCGGCACGAATGCCGCCGTGACGGCGCGCCTGCGGGAACTGACCGGGCGTCGGGTCGATGTCGCGAGCAATCCCGAATTTCTCAAAGAAGGCGCCGCCGTCGAAGACTTCATGAAGCCCGACCGCGTCGTCATCGGTGCCCGCCGCGATGCCGTGTTCGAACGCTTGTGGGAACTGTACCAGCCGTACCTGCGGACGGATAAACCCATCCTCCACATGACGCCCGAGAGCGCCGAGATGACCAAGTACGCCGCCAACGCCATGTTGGCGACGAAGATCAGCTTCATCAACGAGATCGCCGGCATCTGCGAGCGCACCGGCGCCGACATCAACGACGTTCGGCGCGGCATCGGGCACGACAGTCGCATCGGCTTCGCGTTCCTATTCCCCGGTGCCGGGTACGGCGGAAGCTGTTTTCCCAAAGACGTTCGGGCCTTGGCGGCCGTCGCCCGCTCGCACGACGTGACGCCGCGCATCCTCGATTCGGTCCACGAGGTCAACGAATACCAAAAGGGAACGCTTCTGCGCAAGATCCGGGAACATTTCGGCGGCGCGCTTTCCGACAAGACGATTGCCGTGTGGGGCCTTTCGTTCAAGCCCGCCACCGACGATATCCGCGAGGCCCCCTCTCTGGTGCTCATCGACGGCTTGCTCAAACATGGGGCCCAAGTGCGCGTGTACGATCCCGAGGCGATGGAAAACGTCCGCAAGCTGTACGGCGAACGATTGATCTACTGCGACAGCCGCGACGACGCCCTCGAGGGGGCCGACGCGTTGGCCGTGGTCACCGAGTGGAAGCAATTCGTCCAACCCGACTTCGACGTGATCCGCGAGAAGATGAACAGTCCGGTCATCTTCGACGGCCGCAACCTGTACAATCCCAACCGGATGCGGTCGTTGGACTTCACGTATTACAGCATCGGACGACCGCCGGTACGACCGTAGCAAACCCATCCATCCTGCGACGCAACGAAAACGCCGCCGGGAAACAGTCCCGCGCGGCGTTTTTCGTCGATTCCGAAAGCGAGGTCGAATCCGACGTTACGTCATAACGTTACATCACTTTTTCGCGATGTCGTACACGTACAGGTAGTTGCCGTGGCGGATGTACAAGCGCTTGCCGCAAACGACCGGGTGCGCCCACGACTTCCCGCTCCCGCCCGAGGGAATCTCGAACTCGCTGATGACCGTGTGCCCGTCGGGCGTCGCCTTGACGATGCCCAGTCGTCGATTTTCGCTGAACGTGTAGAGCAAACCTTCGGCCAACGTGGCGGAACCTTTCCCGACGCCGTTTTCTTTGTACTTCGTTTCGCCGGTTTCCCAATCGAGGCACAGCCATGCCCGCTTGGAGTCCGCCCCGTACAAGTAGCCTTCGTACAGAATGACACCGCCGTGGTGGTTGTCGAGTTCCTTGTTTTCCCATACTTGCTCGGCGGTCACGTTCTTTCCATCAACGGTGAGCTTGATCAATTGCGAGCCGGTACCGTAACCGGTACTCACGAACACCTTCCCGTCGTGAAAGATCGGCATGGCCGCGTTGACGTCGTATTTCGTTTCGTGCGGATGCCGAAACAGCAGGTGCCCGGTATCGGCATCGACGCCGACCACCGCCTTGGCGGTCATCGTAAGGACCATGCGCAGGCCTTGGTATTCGACCAAGACGGGCGTCGCGTAACTGGCCTCGTCGCCGTCGGCCGATTCCGACTGCCACACGACTTCGCCGGTCATCTTGTCGAGGGCGACGACACACGTGTTCGGGCCGCCGGGCGTGCAAATGACCTTGTTACCGTCGATGAGCACCGATTCGGCCAACGCCCACTTGGGAACCTTGCCGCCGAATTTTTCGATGATGTTCACGCTCCAAATCGTTTCGCCGTTTTCCAACTTCAGGCACGCCAGGTATCCCGAGGGGCCTTCGAAGTAGACGCGATCGCCGTCGATCACCGGCGTACCGCGCGAGCCGGGGAAGTTGACCGTCCACGCTTCACCGGCCTTCGTTTGCCACAAGATATTGCCGTCGAGATCGAGACAGGTGACGACCATGTCTTCTTCGATGTTGCCGGCCGTCAGGATCCGTCCTTGATCGATCGCCACCGACGCGAATCCTTCGCCGATCCCTTCGGCCGTCCAGAGCAAGGGCGGTCCGCCTTCGGGCCATTGTTCGAGCAATCCGGTCTCGGTCGAAATGTTGTCTTGATTCGGCCCGTGGAATCGCGGCCAATAGCCGTCCACCTCGGCAGCGGTCGCTTCCGCGTCCCCGGCGGGCGCAGCCGGTGCGACGGGCGGTTCCCTCGGCGCCGATTCGGCGGCCTGTTCGGTCATCTCGGGCGTCGCCTGTTCGACGGCTTCGGGCGGGTTGCTATCGTCGGTCGCCGGCGGTTGTCCCGTCGCTTCCGAA
>CAYVVR010000609.1:0-2652 GCA_964454655.1 uncultured Planctomycetaceae bacterium
CCCGTTACCTTCATGGAACGATTCGCCTTCGAAACATGCGATCATCGCGTTCGTCGAGAAAGTGACCCACGAAGGGACGAGTGGCTTCATACCGCCGGCCGAACGCATCGCCGTGTTCGACAACGACGGCACGCTGTGGGCGGAGCAACCGATCTACTTTCAATTGGCGTTTGCCGTCGATCGCGTCAAAGCCCTCGCCCCCGAACATCCGGAATGGAAAACACAGGAACCGTTCGCGTCGGTGCTCAAAGGCGACATGAAAGGCGCCCTCTCCGGCGGCGAAAAGGCGCTGCTCGAACTGGTGATGAGCACCCATGCCGGCATGACGACCGACGAATTTCAAGAAACGGTTGCTGCTTGGCTGGCCACCGCCCGACATCCGACGACCGGTCGGCTTTATACGGAAATGGTCTACCAGCCGATGCTCGAATTACTGGCGTACCTGCGGTCGAACGGCTTCAAGACCTACATCGTCTCGGGCGGCGGAATCGAGTTCATGCGTGTCTTTTCGGAGGACGTGTACGGTATCCCGCCCGAACAGGTTATCGGCAGCAGCATCAAGACTCGCTTCGAGGTGCGCAACGGTCGACCGGTGCTGGTGCGGTTGCCCGAGCTGAACTTCATCGACGACAAGGAAGGAAAACCCGTCGGTATCCAGCAGTACATCGGGCGTCGGCCTGTTTTTGCCGCCGGCAACTCGGACGGCGATCTGCAAATGCTTCAGTGGACCGCCGCGGGCGACGGTCCGCGTTTCTGCCTGCTGGTGCACCACACCGACGCCGAACGCGAATGGGCCTACGACCGCGACTCACACATCGGCCGGCTCGACCGCGCGCTTGACGAAGCTATCCGCCGAGGCTGGACCATCGTCGACATGAAGCGAGATTGGAACGCCGTCTTTGGCCGAAAGTAGCGCCGCTTGGTAGACAAGCCCGTGCGCCGGTCCGACACCCCCGCTTTCCAAAGACCGGGGAAGTTGCACTGAACGCTCGACTATAGATCCATCTTGACGCGGATGCCGAACACCAGCGCCGTATCGATACCGCGGCGAGCCGGATCGATGATTTGCAAGTCGGGCGTGATGTGCAACCACGGCGTGGCCGCGTAGTTGTAATACAACTCGACGCCTTGCCCATGGTCGCCCAGCAGGGGGCCCGGCAGGCTGTCGCTGATCGGCGCATAATACCAGCCGACTCCAAACGTGTCGGCCGTTCGGCAGGCGATGGGGCTGCTGCCGCCCACGCCGAAGCTGAGAAACCAGTCCAGCGGGTTCGAGTCGTCGTCCGCAACGCCCACGCGTCCGAACACGCCCCATCCCCGCGATTCGTCACACGGGGCGACCACCAGGTATTGATCAAAGTTCCAGTACAACGACCACGAATCCGAAGCCGTCGGCACGGTGGTACCAGGCGGAACGAGCAAACGAGTCAGATCCGGAACGTCGCGGCTGCTCCAAGTGCCGCCGATCAATTGATGTCCCGGCAGCCCGAGGAATGTGGTCGGCAGCCGCAATTCGGCGGCCAGTGTGACGCCTTCGGCAAACAAGTCGGTCGGGCCTTCGGTTGCATGATCCACCGGATCAAGCACCATCAACGAAAAGATCGGTTCTTGTTTGTCCAAAAGTAGCAGTCCCGCACCGTAGGTCGAATAAGGGACGGTGCGGAACACCACGGGATTGACGACCAGAGCGGCGTTCATGAACTGGTTTTTCCCACGCCCGTGGGCAAAGGCGTTCATGTCGCCGTCGAGTGTATCGAGTTTCCCGGCAAACACCGCTGTACGTTCTGAAAGAAACTGGGTAAACACGAAGTTGGTCAGCGCCGTCTCCTGCTCGCCCGGCGTGGGCGGCAGACCTTCGTTGTTCGCCGGCAAGATCGCACCGGTTTCGCGGTTGACGAACCGGCCGAATTGCGACTCGCCTCGCACTTTCAGGAACAAACCTTGCCACGCGCCCAGCTTGCTCAAGTCGACGTTGAGCACATAATCAGCGTGACCGCCATACTCAAAACTTTGTTCGCGGCCGCCGCTGGTTACACCTTGGTAGTACTGTGTAACATCGCCCTGAAACGTGATACCGTGCCCGGCCAGCGAACTTCGGCATCCATGCCAATCACCGGTCAACACCGAACGGCAGGCAAGACACCCCGAGCAACCCGGCAGCACAGCCTGGACCGACGAACCACAATCGCCGCAACCCGCCAGGCAGTGTTGCCGGCCGACCGACTGCGCGGCCCCCCCAAGGGCAAAAGCCACAACCGACGCAATGGCGATCATGCGCAACTTGAAAACGGCGTTCTGCGGGTATCGCATTTCCGTGTCTCCTTGAGAAACAGCCCGCCGAATAATTTTCGGCCACCAGCGGCTGCGGGCATGAGTAGGTTCGGCCTGCCGGGCCGAGCACCAGTTTCGTAAACGCAGGCTGTGTCGATTATGGAAACTTAACAGGCGTCCTGGCGCCCGGTAGGAAATCCCGGTCTCGTGCGGACACAGGACTGCGCGCTGCAACGTTTTCGATCGGGCAAAAAAGGCCGCCGATGAAGCGGCGAACTTGCGGGCGTTCCCGTTCAAAACCTCCCCCGATTCTCCCATTTGTGAACGATCTCTCTCGATGCGAAATATCGCGGTTTTCGAAGCGAATAGACTATCGTGGGA
>CAYVVR010000610.1:0-2651 GCA_964454655.1 uncultured Planctomycetaceae bacterium
CCTTGTTTGGCGATGGGAAATCCATTCATGCTTGCCGCCGATTTTCGGCCGACGGCGACATTCGGCATCATTTCGGGCATCCACCGCTATCAATACCCGGCCGGTACCCTCTTGGAGTATACGGATTGCCTGCAAACCGACGCGTCGATCAACCCGGGGAACTCCGGAGGGCCGCTCTTCGACGCGGCCGGACGCCTGATCGGAATCAACGGGCGCGCTTCGTTTGAAAAACGTGGACGAATCAACGTCGGCGTGGCTTACGCCGTGTCGATCAATCAGGTCGTTCGTTTTCTGGGAATGTTAAAAAGTGGGCGAATCGTAGATCACGCGTCGCTCGGGGCCGTCGTGTCGAGTACGGCGACCGGGACGGCCACGGTTAGCGACATCCTCGAAACAAGCGACGCATGGCGGCGCGGACTGCGCTACGACGACGAGGTGCTTTTCTTCGCCGATCGTGCCATCGCCACCGCCAACGAATTCAAGAATGCGCTCGGCACGTTGCCTGCCGGCTGGTGCGTTCCGCTGGAGTATCGCAGCGATCGGGGAACGAACCGGACATGGGTGCGGCTTGAACCGCTCCACGCCCCCGGCGAATTGATCGATCGCGTCGAAAAGGGGCTACTGGGAATCTCGCATCCCGATTCGGAAACCGAAAAGTCGGAGCCGTTTCCTGCCGAGAAGCGTACCTCCAATCCGCCGGTCGAGCATGCTTCAGATTTGCCGGTGATTGAGATCCCCAAACCGAGGATCGAGGATCGGCTTCCGGACGATTTGCGTCCGTACTTCGAGTACCGACGAGGATACGCCAACTATTATTTCAACCGTCTTCATAAAAAATCCTTGTTGAACACGAGGGTGATGCCGTTCGACGCTGCGAACGCGTGGACGGTATCGGGGCGACTCGAAGGCAGCGGAACGTACTTGGCCACGATTGAAAATGCCGGCGCCCGCATTGTTTTTCCCCAGCGGACGGTCACTTGGACGTCGCCGCCGCGTGACGAGCCCCTGATCGCCGGCGACGAAACGGGCCGACTGCTCGCCTTGTTGTGGTGTTGGCGAGGTTATACCCGACTCGACGCGTCTTCGGAAACACTCGAGTATTGGGGCCAAGCCCCGCTCGTTTTGGCCGACGACCTGACGCTTTACGAGGTGTTGCGGGAGCACCGCAAGGCAGCCGTCGTCGACTATTACATCGATCCGCAAACGGGGCTTTTGGCGGCCGTTGCGTGGACGCCGGCTCCTGAAGACGACACCCTGTGGCTGCTATTGGGCGATCGCGACAGCGACAACGTCCCTCGCTCGCTCGTGTACGTAGCCGGTGATCTGCCGGTCGCCAAACTCCACGTCGAAACGCTTTCGGCTCCGTAGCCGAAAGATGCCGAAGCTCGGTGACTTGCCGCCATGCACAGTTACGAAAAAGTAACCAATCGATTGCCGACCTCCAGCCGTTACGTACTCATCATTTGGATGACGGTTGTCGGGCTCGGCTGCGCTTGGAATCGTGCTTGTGCCCAACAAGCGCCGAGGCGGCCGTTCGGCGGGGTTATCGCGAGCTGGAATCCACATTTGCCGTCCGAGATCCAACCCAAGCTCGTCAAGGTCTTCGGTGCCGGAACGCCCGGTCGGCTGGAGCCGTTTCAAACCGGGTTTTTCATTACCGACGACGGATACATCGCCACGGCGTTCAGCTACGTACTCGATACGGAAGACATCACCGTCGTTCTTCACGACGGCAAACGGTATTCCGCGCGGCTGGTCGGCGGTGATCTGGAAACCGAAATCGCTTTGCTCAAAATCAATGTCGATGGTCCCGTTTCGTACTTCCGACTCGACGAAACGGCAGAATCGAAGCCCGGCGAGTGGGCGTTCGCACTGACGAATGCCTTCGGCGTGGCGACGGGGAACGAGCCGGTCAGCGTGCAACACACGCTGATCAGTGGCACCGAAAATCTTGCAGCACATCGTGGGACGTTCGACATCCGATACCAAGGTCCGGTTCTGGTCCTCGATATGGTGACGAACAACGCCGGCGCGGCCGGCGGCGCATTGGTCTCGATGGACGGGCGTCTGCTGGGAATGATCGGCAAGGAGCTCCAAGACGACGTGTCGGGCGCGTGGTTGAATTTTGCGATTCCGACTTCGGTGGTCAAAGAATCCATCGATCGCATCTTGTCGGGGCGTGCGGCGGTTGTCGCAGATACCGCCGAAGTCGAAGGCGATCTTACCCGCTTGATCGAACGCGGCCTCATGTTCCTGCCCGACGTGTTCGAAAACACACCACCGTATGTCGATCGTGTCGTGATTGGATCGCCTGCCGAGGCCGCGGGTATTCGGGAAGACGATCTCATCGTGCTCGTTGGAAATCGGCTGGTTCGCAGTCTTCGGGATCTGGCGGTTGCCGTCGCCGAATTTCGCCGCGAGGACCCGATTCCGTTGACGCTTTCTCGCGGCAACGACTTGATCGAAGTTGAACTTCCGGCTCCCTAACCCTTCGTGTCTTGTGGAATGAATACCCGGCATACAACAGCTCGATCCGTTTTTTCGGCAGCAGGCGAAGGGATTCGGAACGGCGTCGTCTTCGCGGCTGTTACGGCTGCATGCGTGATGTTGTTCGGCTCGACAGAACGGCTTGGTTTCGGTGCCGATGTTCC
>CAYVVR010000611.1:0-2643 GCA_964454655.1 uncultured Planctomycetaceae bacterium
CATTCGGCACGATGGCGGCGAGGGCGGCGATCCGCGACGTCGGCCGCGTGTTGGGACTGCCGATCGCCTTCGTCAACGAGGTCACCGCGAAGGTGCCCGAGGGCCCCAAGGTCACGCTCAAAAAGGCGTTGGAAGAAAGCCCGGACCTGCGGAAGATGTACGAGTCGAATCCGCAGGTGCGGGAATTGCTCGACTACGCCAAGCAGATCGAAGGCCTCGCCCGCAACGTCGGCACGCATGCGGCCGCCGTGGTGATCGGCGATCGTCCGCTGGTCGAATACGTTCCGCTCCAGCATGTGCCGGGTAAGGAAGAAGTCATCACCCAGTGGTCGATGGGCGACGTCGAACGCGCCGGACTGCTGAAGATGGACTTCCTCGGTCTGCGAAACCTGACCATTCTTTCCAAGGTCATGGACCTGATCGAGCAGACGACCGGCAAGCGTATCGACCCGTATTCGCTTCCGTTGGACGACCAAGAAACCTACGCCCTGCTTTGCCGCGGCGAAACGAAGGGCGTCTTCCAGCTCGAAAGCGGCGGTATCCGCGAGCTGCTCCAGCGGATGAAGCCCGACAACATTCGCGACGTGATCGCCGTCAACGCATTGTATCGCCCCGGGCCGCTCGAAGGCGGCATGGTCGACGACTACATCGAGGTCAAGCACGGCCGGAAGAAAGCTACCTATCCGCATCCGGTCATGAAGGAAATCCTCGAAGAAACGCACGGGGTGATGGTCTACCAAGAGCAGGTGATGCGGATTCTCAACCGCCTGGGCGGCATTCCGCTGGCCGCCGCCTATACCTGCATCAAGGCGATCAGCAAGAAGAAACTCGAAATCATCGCCAAGAACCGCGAACAGTTCATCAAAGGTGCGCAAGAAAACGGCCTCGACGCCAAGAAGGCCGAGCATCTTTGGGAAATGATCGAGAAGTTCGCGGGCTACGGCTTCAACAAGAGTCACTCGACGGCCTACGCGCGGATCGCCTACATCACCGCGTATTTGAAGACGCATTATCCCGTGGAGTTCATGGCGGCGTTGCTCTCGAGCGACATCTCGAACCGCAACTTCACGAAGAAAGACTCGCTGGTCGAACACCTGGAAGACTGCCAGCGAATGAACATCGAAGTCTTGGCTCCCGACGTCAACCGCTCGCACGTCGATTTCGCCGTCCAAGACGGCAAGATCCTGTTCGGCCTGTCGGCCATCAAGGGATGCGGCGGTGCGGCGGCCGAGGCTCTCGTCGCCGAGCGGGAAAAGAACGGTCCCTATACCGACATCTTCGATTTCTGCGAACGCGTCGACCCCGCGGCGGTCAACCGATCGGCCATCGAATCGTTGATCAAAGCGGGCGCCTTCGACAGCCTCGGAGGCAAACGGGCGCAATACATGGCCGTCCTCGACCGTGCCATCCAGGCCGGTGCCTCGGCGGCCGCCGACAAACGACGCGGACAACGCAGTCTGTTCGAATTGCAAGACGAACCCGACCAACCCCAAGAAACCGGCGCCGCATTGCCCGACATCCCCGAATGGGAAGAACGCGAAAAACTCGCCCGCGAAAAAGAAGTCCTCGGCTTCTACCTGACCAGTCACCCGCTGCAACAGTATGCCAAAGTACTCGAGCAATACGTATCGCAAACGACCGCCGACCTGGCCGTATTGTCGCACGGCAACGAAGTCGCCCTGGGCGGAATGATTTCGGCCATCAACGTGAAACACGTCCGCAAACCGCGAGAAGACGGCCTGACCAAGTTCGGCATGTTCGACCTGGAAGACACCGCAGGCATCGTACGCTGCATCATGTGGCCGCCCGCCTACGCCCAGTTCGGCCATCTGTTACAAGACGACGCCGTCTTGGTCGCCTTGGGCACGGTCGAAAAGCGCGGCACCGGCGACGAGGCCGTGTTGATCGTCAAGGAACTGATTCCCTTACAAGACTTGCCCGCCCGCTTTACCCGCGGCATCGCCGTGCGGCTGCGCGAGGGCGTTCACTCGGCCGAAACGGTCGATCGCCTGTACGAGATTCTTCGCGGCTACCAGGGAACGTGCGAACTGCAACTGTCGATTCTGCTGGCCGACGGTCACGTGATCACGATGACCTGCGATGAATTCAAAGTGTCCATCTCGCCCGAGATGCGACGTCGCGTGGAAGAACTCCTCGGCCCCGGCAGCGTGCGGATGCTCGCGATGAGCGTCGGCGGCAACGGGCGAAGCAACGGTCGTGCGGGACGAAACGGAAACGGAAAGCCGGCGTTCGCGCGGCGCGGCTAGCCTTGCCGCTGCCGCGGGCGTCCCCGCCCCCCGCTTGCTCCCCCGCGTGGTCGGCTCGACAATCGGCGGTATGAACACGCACCCTCCGCAATCGCCGTCTTTCCCGCCGAATGAAGCCTCGGCGGCATGTCTCGTCGCGCGGCTGACGCCGCCGGGCCGCGGCGGCGTGGCCGTGATTTCGCTCGAGGGAGCCGACTCGCCTCGGCTGGTGGGACGTCTTCTTTCCCGCCCTAATCGGCGAGGCGACGACATCCCGCTTCTTCGTCCGGTAACTGCGTCGATTCCCTTGGCCGACGACGGCGCCGCCGAGCAGGTCGTCGTCGTCCGCTTCGAACCGACTCGCTACGAGCTCCATTGCCACGGCGGACCGCAAATC
>CAYVVR010000612.1:0-2640 GCA_964454655.1 uncultured Planctomycetaceae bacterium
GCCCCCGTCTCTTTACGCTTCTGTTTGCTCGCCCAATTGCCAGCGAGCCAGTTTCTCGGCCCGAAAGTCGGCGAACTCGCCCGCCGCGATAGCCTCCCTCGCTTGAGCCATCAGCCGCTGATAGAACGTGATGTTGTGGATCGTGAGCAAGATCGGCCCCAGCATCTCGCCGCCGGCAAACAGATGCCGAATGTATCCACGCGAACGACGGCACGCGGGGCAGGGGCAATCTTCCTCGATCGGCCGCGGATCCCGTTGGTGGATGCGATTCCGCATCCTGAGCCGCCCGTTATCCGTGAACGCGGTCGCATTTCGGCCGTTGCGCGTAGGCATCACGCAGTCGAACATGTCGATTCCGCGGGCGATGCCTTCCAAGAGGTCTTCCGGACGACCGACCCCCATCAAGTACCGGGGTCGGTCGTTCGGTAACAGCGGCGTCGTGACGTCCAGGGTGCGATACATGGCCTCGGGCGGCTCCCCCACACTCAATCCGCCCACCGCGTAACCGTCGAAGGGCATGCCGCATAAGGCCTCGGCACATGCCTTGCGCAGTTCCGGCTCCAATCCACCCTGGACGATCGCGAACAAGTGGCGATCGTCGCGAGTCTTTGCGTCCAGACAACGCCGAGCCCAACGAACGCTTCGCTGCATCGCATCTTCGACGACGGCGTACTCGTTCGGCAAGCGCACGACGTGGTCCAAGACCATCATGATGTCGGAGCCGAGTTTCTCCTGGATCGCGATCGCCCGCTCGGGCGTCAACTCCATCGGGCTTCCATCGACATGCGAGCGGAACGTTGCCCCCTGCTCGGTGATCTTCACCAACTGGGCAAGGCTGAAAATTTGGAATCCGCCGCTGTCGGTGAGAATCGGGCCCGGCCAACCGCAAAAACCGTGGAGCTCGCCCAAATCGGCAACGACGTCTTCCCCCGGCCGGATCGTCAGGTGGTACGTGTTGGCCAAGATCATCTGCGTGCCGGTGGCGAGGAGTTGATCCACCAGCACGCCTTTGACTGTTCCCTGGGTTCCGACCGGCATGAATGCCGGCGTGTCGACCGTACCGTGCGCCGTGAACAGGAGCCCGCGGCGAGCCCGGGTCGATTTGTCGACGGCGCACAGCTCGAACACGCGTTTTTCCATTTGAGTCCCCGCGTTGCGCAGCGCCTCGACCGCCGTACCGATCGAGTACGACCCGAGATAAGGGTTCGCCGGTGACGCCTCAGACAAATCTCCAGCTCATTCGCCCCGGAGTTTCAACCCGAGCGAGGCGAGTTTTTCTCGCACTTCGTTCAGGCTCGTCACCCCGAAGTTCTTGCACTCGAGCAATTCGTCGCCGGTTCGCCGAACGAGTTCGCCGATGGTCGTGATTCCCTTGCGGGCCATGCACTTTCGTGCTCGCACGGAAAGATTCAAATCGGTCACCGGCTTGCTCAACAGGGCACGTTCGTCGGGGCTGAGCGATTCGGTGTCGAACGGCTCGGGCTCGTGCCGCTGCTGGGCCAATTGACCGAGTTTCAACCCCTTGGAAGCCAGAATCTCCTTGATCTCTTGGAGGCTGGTTTCCCCGAAGTTCTTGCTGGCCAACAGTTCCTGTTCCGTGCAGCGACACAAATCGCCCAGCGTCACGATGCCCATCTTTTCGAGGCAATTACGGCTTCGCACAGAAAGCTCGAAATCGGAGACGGGAATCGCCATCACTTGGCTGAGACGGTCTCGCTTGCGCTGAGCGTCCTCGTCGTAGTACATCGAGTCGGCCGACTCGGTGTCTTTCAAGAACAACCGCGCACGCGGATGGTCCGGGTAGGTCTCCAGAATGCGTCGATAGCAGTCGGCCGCCTTGTCGTATTCTTCACGATCTTCATACAACAAGCCGAGATTCAACAACGCCCCGACATGCGGAGGAAATCGCGACACGGAGCGCTGATACAACTCGAACGCCTCGTCGTCGTTCCCTCGCCGATCGTTTTCCAAGGCCAAGCCGAACAACGCGCCCGCGTGTTTACCGTCGGCCGCCACGGCTCGCTCGTACAGGGCGACCGCTTCGTCGGGATTCACGCCCAAGGCGGCGATCGTCGCGCCACGCTGATAGAGATATTCGGCGGTTTGTTCGATGGCCCCCGACAGCCGATCCAACACGGCCAGAGCCTCGTCGGGCTTGCCCGCCAATCGCAACGCCTCAGACTTGGCCACGGCGCACTGATCACCGTCGTAACCGGCGGTTTTGGCAGAATCGAAGGCCGCCAGGGCGTCGTCGTATTGGCCCAGCGCGACCAAGGTTTTCCCCAAGTAAAAGTAGGCCAGCGCGCCGCTATCGCCGTGCCGTAACGACTCGGCCGCTTTCTCGTACCGACCCAACAGGTATTGGCACACCCCCAAACGGACGTTGCTGGCCGGTGTCTGTTCGCCTTGCGACTCCAGCTCGTTCGTGGCATCACGCAGCTCGGCGTACAGTTTCGGTTGATCGGCCATGGCCTCGACGATTTGGTTGACCTCACGAGGCCCGAACGCCGAACTTCCCAACACCGCCTGCTTCAGATCGAACGTCGATTCCGCTTCGAGCATGCCTTCGTACTCCTGTAGGCCCATGCCGGCACGGGAGCAATCCGCAAACGTCTCGGATGCGGCCCGTATCGCCAGTTT
>CAYVVR010000613.1:0-2640 GCA_964454655.1 uncultured Planctomycetaceae bacterium
GCAACCTACAACGGCTGGTATCCCGTCCACATCTTCGCAACCGGCAAGTTGGGGCAAACACCCTGGACTGCCCATCCGATTTTCCTCTTGCAGGCCAAACACCCGACCCCGCCGAGGGCAACACGGGTGTTTCCCTGGACTCCCCTTCGGGTAAACGCCGACGGCACGCTCGCCTTGTGGCAAGTTCCGACCTACCGCGCCGTGGTTCACGTGTTCGACCAGCAGGCCGAAGTGATGCCCGTAGGCTGGAGAGGTGCCCACACGTCAAACGGCGCCTCGCTGGCCGTCGAACCGGCAATCTCGCTCGGGGGCCGTACCGAACCGGGATTTCGTGAGCATCCCCCGTGGAAGGAAGGGCAAGCCGGAACCCTCACGCTCGAAATCCCGCTCAAGCTGCCATCGGTGGCGCCGATCATCTTTCGCTTTGCGAACGGCGTTCCCGACGACCACAGCGACGGCGTCACGTTTCGGGTATCGGTCGTGCCGTTCGAGGCTCCCGACGGCACGTGGGGCAAGCCGATCTTCGATCGCCACGTAACCGCCGGAAAGTTCGTCGACGGCGAAGTCGATCTCACGTCGTGGGCCGGTCGCGACATCCGCCTACAACTGCAAGTTCATCCCGGCCCCGCCAAGAACACCGGTTGGGATCAATGCTGCTGGGCGAGACCGACTCTCGTATGCGGCACGCCGTCGCCAAAGCCGCCCTTCCCTCCCACATCGAGTGATGGAATGATCACCCTAGGCGGCGGTCGCATCGGCGAGCAGCCGTGCACGTATTCCGTGCGTCTTGGAAAGCGCGGACTGCTCGACGCCGTCGTCGGCATCGAGTGCAACGGAAAGTCGCTTTACCTCGACGGATTTCACGTTCGCATCTTGGGCATGAACCTCGAAGATGCCGACAGTCCGTGCCAAATTCGAAACATTGCGATCGATCGCTCCGACGGCAAGACGCTGATGGCAACACACCTGTTGTCGTCGCCTTTGGGCGACTTGACGCTTGTCGGTACGATCGGCGTTCGAAACGGCGTTCTCGACGTCGCCTTCCGGCTGCGTGAAGCTCCGCCCGATCAACCTTGGTTCCATGCCTACATCGAAGAAATTGCGATAGGCAACTGGAGCGAAGACATCAAGGCAGTTTACGCCGGTCCGGGCAACGTCGTCGTCGAACCGAAAGCCTATCGGCTGCATTTCGACGGCCATCGACTTTCGACGTCGTTCGTGGGCACCGATTTGACCGGCGGCTGGCACATCGTGCACGGAACGGACAACCCGCCGAACGAACTCGTCACGGCCCCGGAGCGACGACACGCCTCTTTGTACGTTCCCCACGATTCGCGCATCACGATCATTCCGGCCGAATCGGTGTGGGCCGGTGCGCGTACCTGGCACGATGTCAACGGCCTTGAAGCGTCCGACGGCGTGCCGGTCGCAGCTGGACGTTTCGTGTTCGACTTGTGGGGCGGTCGATACGCCGACAGCGATCGCGCGTTACGACAAAGCTTTCGTTACGGTCTCACACACAGCATGGTCGTGTGGCACAACTGGCAACGATGGGGATACGACTATCGCTTGCCCGAAATCTATCCCCCCAACCCGCAATGGGGCACCGAAGACGAACTCAAGCAACTGATCGCAACGTGCAAAGCGGCCGGTGTTCCCTTTGCGTTGCACGACAACTACATCGACTTCTATCCTGACGCGGCAGGCTTCTCGTACCAAAAGGTGATCGCCTTCACCGCCGACGGGCATCCGGTCCCGGCCTGGTACAACCGCGGACGTGACGCCCAATCGTATCGGTACCGGGCCGACGCCGTCGAACCGTTCTTGCGGGCGAATCTCGAAGCCGTTCGGACGAACCTCGGCCCCACGGCCTATTTCATCGACGTGTGGTCGAGCATCCAGCCGTACGATTATTGGACTTCCGACGGACGATTCGTCGATCGCGTATTCACGCGCAACTCGTGGGGCGATCATTTCTCTTGGATCCGCAAGTTCTTGGGAAACCACGCTCCCCAAATCTCCGAAAGCGGTCACGACCAGCTCATCGGAAAGCTCGACGGCGCACAGACCAATCATTTGCGGGTAGGCGAGCCGACCGAAGGTTATTACAAGTGGGCCGTCTGGAATTGGAAATGCGCCGACGCCGAACGCATTCCGTGGTTCGATGCCGCGCATCACGATCGCTTCGTGCTCCACGGTGCGGGATACTCGGGGCGATATCAAGCCGGTCTCGATGCCAAAATGCACGGCATCTACAGCGACGACTACATCGCCACCGAAGTGCTTACCGGCCATCCGCCGATGGTCCCCGAACCGTTCTCGCGAGATTGCGTTCGCAAGTATTGGTTGCTGTCGTCCTTCGCCCGGGCCGTGGCGCTGGACCGCATTCGCAACGTGTCGTTCGTCGACGGAAACATTCACCGTCAGTTCGTCGAATGGGAAAACGGAACGCGGGTTTGGGTCAACCGCGGCAACGACGATTGGACCGTAAACGACCACACCCTCCCGCCGTACGGCTTTTTGGCGATCGGTCGTTCGCAGAACGGTCCGTGGTCGGCGGCCATTGAGCGGCGCAACGGTCTCATTACCGAGATTTGCAAGACGCCGCAATCGATCTACGTCAACGGCCGCAAACCGTAT
>CAYVVR010000614.1:0-2632 GCA_964454655.1 uncultured Planctomycetaceae bacterium
GGGCGCGGGAAATGCCGCCGATATAGCAGACGTCGGGTTGTGCGATATCCACCGCTCGCATCGCGATCATCCGCCGCCAGCCGGGCAAGAAGCAGTCTTGCTCACCGCCGGCGACCGGTACGTCGAGAGCGCGGGTGACTTGGGCCGTCCATTCGTATTCCCAGTACGGACACGGCTCTTCGAAGTGGCACACGTCGTTGTCGGCCAGCAGCTTTCCGACCTCGATCGCCTTCTTCGGCGTGTAGCAACTGTTCGCGTCGACCAAAAGCGCCGTATCGTCGCCGATCGCCTTGCGGACGGTCGGGACGATTTCCTCGGTACGGCCCGGCCATTGATCGCGGTCGTGCCCGTTCACGCTGCCGATGCGAATCTTGAATGCGTCGTACCCGAATTCCTCTTTGAGGCGTTTGAGTCGGTCGGCCTCGTCTTGCGGCTTGATATCGCGTCGCATGCTGGAACCGTAGACCGCCACCTTTCCGACGGTGCCGCCCAACAGTTCGCATACGCTCTTGCCTTCGGCCTTTCCTCGCAGATCCCACATGGCCGTTTCGACGCCGGTAAGCGCCCGCCGCACATACGAGCCGGGAAACTTATACGTCGATTCGACGACCCATTGCGAGAAAGCCGCCGGTTCGTAGATGTTCGCCCGCAAGGCCAAGTGTGCCACCTGCCGGTGCAAGACGGTCGCCGTAATATCGGCGTTGTATGGTGCCGTTTGCCCGAAACCGGTCAGCCCGTTTTTGGTCGTCAAACGAACCAGCGTCACCCGCGGCAACGTGAAGGTTTCGACCCGGACGATCTCAAGTCCTTCCGGCGGCTTGCGAGTGGCGATCTCCTTCGGCGGGGCAGGGAGGGCATCTTCCGCACGCGACAGGCGCGCTCCGAACATCGCCCCAAGTCCGAGAGCCGAAAGCCCCGCCAAGCACCCCCGCCTCGTCAGCCGAAAGTCGTTACCCATTCTCAAGGACTCCTGATAACAGCGTCGTCGGCACGTCGCACGTCAAAGGCCGCCGCACGCGAACATCACAACGAGCGCACGAACTCACACAAGTCGTGCAGTTCTTGATCGGTGAGCGATTCGATGTCGCCGCCGCGAGCGCCGTGTTTGCCATCGCGAATGACTTCTTCGATCGTCAGGTAGTGACCGTCGTGCATGTACGGAGCCGTCCGCCAGACCTCGATCAACGTCGGCGTATCGAATTCGACGGCCCGATCGTACTTGCCTTGCGAACCGACGTTGTGCATCCGTTGATCGGTGTAGTACGGCCCATGATGACAATGGTAGCAACCCACGCGTTCGCTGAAAAACAGGGCTTTTCCTCGCTCGGCCGCTTCGCTGAGTTTTCCGTCCACCAGGTACGGACTGGGCACCGGCTGAAGCGAGCGAAGATAGGCGTCGATGGCTTGGGCGTCCTCTTCCGGACGCACGGCAAACTGGATGTGCTTGATCCCCGATCGGACGGCTTCTTCCGCAGTCGCCCGCACCCCTTCCCACATCGAAGGCGGAGTCTCGTGTGCCAAAAGCAAACTCTTGTTGTTTTTCGGAGTACCAATGCCGTCGTTCAGCAAATCCCAATTCAGCCCGTCGACGCGAGCATCGGGATGGCAACTCGCGCAACTTTGCCAATGTTGGAAGCAAAGCGTCGCATCGTTGAAATACACTTCTCCACGGCGTTCGATCGACCATTCGGGCGTCGGCCCCAACGCAATGTGCGAAAACCGATCGTAGGGCGACGCCGCAAGATCGACCACCGCCAGCACGTCGCTGTAATAGACGGCGGTGAATACGCGATCACCGACGATCGCCAAGCCGCGGGCGCCTTTGATCGGCGGCTTGTCCCCCGATTCCAGCGTGTACGTGTACAGCGGCCCGCCGCTGAGAGGCAATCGCTGTTTCAATCCCACCAAAAACGACAAGTCGTTGGGCACGTCCGAGGCGACGAACGATGCCCGCGTGCCGTCGTATTCGATCGTCGCCGCAGCCGCCGGGTCGGTCGGCAACGCGGCGAGCTTTTCCATCATGCCCGGCACGTCGACGACGATCAGCTCGTCGGTCGACGCCGTGGTGACGCATACTTTCTTGCCGTCGGCCGTACAGGCAACCGCGTACGGGACGGCCGCTCCCAAGTCGACATCGTCGAGCAACACGGTGTTGATCGGCTTACGCGTCGCCGTATCGATGATCGTCATGGCGTTCGTGTTCATCCAGCCGCGTTCCAATTGCGTCGTCGGCATTTGGTAACGAGCCAAGATATGCACGGCGAACACGTACTTGCCGTCGGGTGAGACGGTCACGCCTCGCAGACCGGTCGTCCCGTTGAGCAACCGAATATTGCCCGATTCGCCCGACTTCACGTCGATCCAGGTAATCTCGGCCGAAACGTCGTAACTGTCGGCACGATCCAGCGGCAGCAGATTCGTCACGAAGACGGTACTCCCGTCGGGGGTCACGGCCGCCTCGATCGGCTCGCGCACGGCTTTCACGCGACGAACCGTTTCGCCGCTAGTCAGGTCGATCACGGCGACGTCGTTGTCGAACCGGTTGCACACGAACAGCCGGGCGCCGTCGGGCGTCACAACCAACCCGCTGGGAGTATGCCCCACGGAGAACCGACGCAACACCTTGCCCGAG
>CAYVVR010000615.1:0-2628 GCA_964454655.1 uncultured Planctomycetaceae bacterium
GTGTTGGGGCTGGACCCGCTCTACGTGCCCAATGAGGGACGCATGATCGCGATCGTCGCCGCCGAGGCGGCCGGTGAGCTTCTCGCCGCGATCGCCGATCATCCGCAGGCGGCGGGGCCGACGATCATCGGCGAGGTGACCGGCGATGAGCCCGGCGTGGTCGAACTTCGCAACCGGTTCGGTTCGTCGCGAGTGCTCGACTTCCTCTCGGGTGAACAGCTTCCGCGAATCTGCTGACGGTGCCGTCGACAAGCGAAGGAATCGAACGGACGGTCAAACGCTGAACCGGATCAAGAGGATGTCGTCTTCGTCGACGACGTAATCTTTCGATTCCATCCGGACGAGGTTTTGGGCCTTCACTTCTCGCTCGCTTCCGAGTCGGATCAGGTCGCTACACGACATGACTTCGGCCCGGATGAAGCCGCGCGCGAGATCGGTATGAATGGCGGCGGCCGCTTCGACGGCCGTGCCGCCTTTGCGAAACATCCAACTTCGCACTTCTTTGGGGCCGGCGGTGAGGAAGATTTGCTGGCCCGAGGTGTCCATCATCATTCGCAACAGGGCGTTCCGGTCGGCCCCGCCGACGCCCATTTCTTCCCGGAAGGCCGCAGCCTCGTCGGGAGACATTTGCGACAGTTCCAACTCTAAGCCCAAGGGGGCCGCAAACAATGGAAGATCGGGCGGCACCATGCTCTTGAAGCGGTCGAAGTCTTGTTCGTCGTCGGCGGTGTTGACCACGACCATTCGCGGTTTTTCCGTCAACAGGCGAAAGCTGCGCGTGAACCGCTGTTGCTCGGCGGTCATGTCGGCTTCGCGCAACGGATTGCCGGATTCCAGGCCCTCTTGCACGGCTTGCAGAACGGCCAGTTCGGTTTCCGTTTCTTCCCGGTCTTGTTTCGACCGCGGTTTTTTCAGGGCTTCTTGAACACGTTCGATACGGTTGGCGACGATTTGCAAATCGGCCAGCGTTAGGTCCTCTTCGAACGAAGTGAGCTCTTGGGCGGGATCCTTCCCACCGAAGGCAGGAACGACCAACACGAGACAATCGACGTCGCGCAACACGGCAAGTCGCGAGGCGTTGCCTTCGTGGGAACGATCCAAGCCGGGGGTATCGCAGATTTCCAGGCCCGCGTGCGTGACCTTCTTGGCGTCGTAAATTTTCTGCAAGGCGTCCAATCGCGGGTCTTCGATCAAGGCCATCGCCGTTTGACCGACATGAGCCAACGACAGGTCCGGCTCGACGCCGGTCAACCACTGGAACAACGTCGTCTTTCCCGAACCTTGATATCCGACCAAGCCGATTTTCGCCGACATTGCCGACTCCCGTCGTTCGAATGGGACTTTTCACTCGAATTCGCGATGCGAAATCGTCAATGTGCAGGATAGCCGAAAAGGCAGCGGGGCGAAAAGGGGCGGGGGAAGCTTCCACGCGCACCGACGACCGGGCGAAGCGTTAGTCTTCCTCGGCCTCTTCGCTCGATTCGATCTGTTCCAGGGCCTTTTCGGTGCTCAGCGGATCGACACGACGGCAGCACTCGGTGATGCGGTCGGCGAGTTCACGAAGCTCGGCCTCCCACTCGTCGGGATCGCGTTCGGCCGGGGCCAACTGCGAAAATTCGCCCAACAACAGAATCATCCGCAACAGGTGCCGGAAGACGATCCCCTCTTGACGCTGGAGTCCCTTGCTGCTGATGTATTTCTGGAAATCGCCGCCGAATTCGAGGATCTCGCCGGCCACCCAAACCGGATGGATCCGCACGTCGCGGACGGTTGGAAAGTCGTAGCGGAACAGCAGTTCGAGTTTCTCGGCAAGACTGTACACCCGCGGGCGCTCTTCGGCGAAACCGCGGCGTTGGCGGCGACGTTTTTCGGCTTTCTGGGCTTCGAGGTCGAGTTCTTCCTCGTCGTCTTGTGCGATCGTGCCGGTGAGCTGGTCGGGTAAGGCGAGGCCGAGTTGCAACAGCAACGGGTCCAATCGCTCTTTTGCCAGCGAGCCGAGCGGAAGCTCGTCGTATCCCGGGACGCGGACGCAAGGTCCCACCGAGAACGGGAATTCGAGAACCGCCTCCATCGCTTGAAGGCGTTCGTGAGGATCGGCCACACCCAGCAAATTGACCAGAAACACCCCGAAAAGCGGATTCACCGAACGGAACAATTCCAATTTCCAAAGCTGATCGGTGGGCACGGCGCGTTCCGGGCGATAGTCGATTGCTGGAGCCGACGTGTCGCTTGATGTTTCCTGTTTTGCCGAAAATTCCCAGCTTGTTTGCTCGCGATCGATGCCGGTATCGTGCGGGCGTTGAACCTCGAACGCCTCGGGGGGCGGCGTAGGTTCGAGTTCTACGTATCCCGCCCGCCAAAGGGTCAAGAGCATGTCTTCTAAGTCTTGCTGGGCCCGTTCCCGTGCTTTGCCGCTGAGAAGTCGTCGTGCGACCAGTCGACGGATCGGTTCGACCTCGGGAGAGGCGTCGAGCATGTGGGCGAGCAATCGCCACGGTAGAGGGCCGCGGCTGACCAGCTTTCCCGGCGGGGCGTCTTTGAGCTTGTTGAATTGTTCTTCGTTCCAGTAGGTTTCGTTTTCCCGCCGCTTGGGCATCTTTTTTTTGAGCTGCTTTTTCTTTTTGAGCA
>CAYVVR010000616.1:0-2628 GCA_964454655.1 uncultured Planctomycetaceae bacterium
TCGAAAGCGACATGTTCATCCTCGTCAGTTGGGAAGGTTGCGTATTGGGTGATCGCCGTCTCGAGGAAATGGCCGCCCGGCTGGTGCCCGGCGACGACCAACCAGTGACGTCCGAGACCTTCTTCAAAGAAGCCATCACCGGTACGCAATTGGTCGATCGGCTGGTCGAACGCGAGGGGCTCACGCGGAACGAGGCGATCAAACGGCTTCAAGGGTTCATGGTCGGTGCCGACGGCAAGCAAACCTGTTTGGTGCTTTCCGTCGATCCCGAAGCCGAGGCCCGCTGGAACCGTGCGCATCCGCACTCGAGACAAAAGTTTCTGCACAAGGTGATCGACGCCGTTTACGCGGCGGCCGAATCGAGCGGCATACCCCGTGAAGAAGTGCACATGGGCGGGCCGCCGGTCGACAACGTGGCCATCGACATCGAAGGCCAACGTTCGTTGTTTCGCTTGGCGGGCGTGTGCGGCTTCATCGGCTTGGTCATGGCGTGGTGGTGCCTGCGGAGCTGGAAGCTGACCTTCATGGTCTTCACCAGCGGCCTGTACAGCGCCGGATTGAGCCTGGTCGTCGTCTGGCTCTCGGGCGTGCACATGAACGCCATCCTGTTGACGATGCCTGCGCTGGTCTACGTGGCCGCCATCTCGGGCGCCATCCATCTGGCGAACTATTACCGGGACGCCGTCCGCGCGAACACGCAGAAAGGGCTAATCGACCCGACGGTCGGGGCTGCCGATCAGGCGGCGTCGAAGGCGTGGTTGCCGTTGTTCTTGGCCACCGGTACGACCGCCTTCGGTTTGGCGTCGCTGTCGATTTCCGAATTGGTGCCGATCAAGCAGTTCGGCATTTTTTCGGCGGCCGGGGTGGTCGTCAGTTTTGTGTTCATTCTCACCTATTTGCCCTCGATGCTCGAGCTGTGGCCGGTGCGGCACATCGCCGAACCCCGCGGCGCAAGCGCGATCGACCCGGGGCGATGGTCGGGCTGGCGCAAGGTGGGCGACTTCGTCTTGCGGCGGCCGGGTTGGGTGATCGCCGGATGTTTGCTGATGATGGCCGTCGGTACCTACGGGGCCTCGCGGGTGAAGACTTCGGTCAAGCTGATGCGGTTTTTCTCGCCCGAATCGACGATCATCCGCGATTACGCCTGGCTTGAAGAAAAGCTCGGGCCACTCGTGCCCATGGAAGTCGTCATCCGCGTCGATCCCGAGAAGAGCAAGCTCGACTTGCTCGAGCAGATGCGATTGGTGGCGGCGGTGCAACGTTCGATCGACCAGTTGGACGACGTGGGCAGCGTGTTGGCGGCACCGACGTTCGCACGCGACTTGCCGAACCGTCCCGGCGTCATGGAGCGACGCACCTGGATCGTGCAACTTCAGCGTCACCGTGAGGATCTGGCGGACTACTGGGCCCAAGAAGACGGCGACGAGCTTTGGCGGGTGAGCACGCGTCTGCCCGCGTTGACCGACTTGGACTACGAAAACTACGTGACCGACATTCGCCGGGCGGTCGAGCCGATCTTGGCGAAGTATCGGGCGCAAGGCGTCGAGGGTATCTCGGCGACGTATACGGGCTTGGTTCCGTTGATCTACAAGGCCCAACACTCGTTGCTCGACGGCTTGATCTTGGGGTTCGCCGGCGACTTGCTGCTGATCGGCGTGGCGATGATCTTCTTCATGCGCGATTGGTCGTCGGGGTTGTTGTTGGGCCTAGCGAGCTTGTTCCCCATCACCGTCGTGTTCGGTGCGATGGGGCTGTTGGGGATCGTGGTCGACGTGGGGACGGTCATGACGCCGGCGGTCGCCCTGGGGGTGACGGTCGACGACGCCATCCATTTCATGATTTGGTGTCGGCATGGTCGCGAGCGGGGAATGACGCGCTACGGCTCGATCATGTTCGCTTACGAAGATTGCGCCCGCGCGATTTACCAGAGTTGGGGCGTGATCGGCTTGGGACTCTCGGCGTTTGCGCTCAGTTCGTTTTCGCCGACACAGCGATTCGGCGTGCTGATGTTCGTGATGCTGACGGCTTCCTCGTTCGGGAACTTGGTCTTGCTGCCGGCGTTGCTGGCGAGTCCCCTCGGATACTTCTTCTGGAAAGGGGCCGACAAGGTCGTCGCCCGCCAAAAAGAGAAGGTGGCACGTCGGGGCGACCAGGAAACGAGCGAACCGCAAGTGCAGAAAGACGAGGAGCTTCTGCTTCCGGCCGAGACGGGCATCGGCTGCGCGATCTATTCCGACGACTATTTGAAGCCCGAACCATTGGACGATGAGCCCGTCTCGCCCACGCCGCTTTCCGGCGGGAAGACCGACCTCTTGCGCAAAGACCGCTCGCACCGCTTCCGTCGCGGGAAATAGATGCCCCGCTTCGGTCGGGCGTTGAACGCAGCAGTCGAAGGGCTTCGGCTGCTGCGGCGGCATTGTGTTCTGTACCGCAAACTTGCCTGTGTTTTTTGTGACAGCCGAAGCAGTAAAAAAGAGCGGACGTCGCGACACCGTCCCGCGGGGATCGGTGTTTGATCTGATGGCGACGGAGCAGGGCGAAGGGGTTTTCTCCCGCCCCAATGCGGAAGGATGTCCGCTTTTCGACGTGCGATGAAGACCTTGTCGACAATATGATGGACTAGGGAGC
>CAYVVR010000617.1:0-2622 GCA_964454655.1 uncultured Planctomycetaceae bacterium
ATCCTCGCCAAAGCCGGAAAGCCGCGGTACTCGGGAAGCCCCGCCAATTGCCCAATGATTTCCAATCGGCGGGTCAGTTCCATTTGACCGTAGGCCGCCATCAGCCGTTGCACCTCGGGCGGATCGGTCGGTTTCACCCACTCAACTTTGAGCCGTTGAAGGATGTATTCGGCGCGTGTTGCAATTTCGAGATCGTCGCTTTGCAACGCCTCGCGCAAGAAGGGGCGGGCGGCAATGCCCATCTCGATCAACTGCCGCTGGGCATCTTCACGGACGTAATAGTCCGGATCGCCCAAACGGCGCACCAGCTCGGCCGGATCGGGCGACGCGGGCGCAGGAACCGTGCCTTCGCCCGAAGCGATCGCCGACGCCTGCTGCGGCTCGCCGTCGGCGGCCCGAACACAAGGCAGCGACCAAAGCGCGCACACGACGCCAAGGCCCGCGAAAGCGGCTCGAACACGCGAGTAGAAGAATGTTGACGCCATGGTTCACCGTCCGGCGGTCTCGAAGCGTTGAAACCCTATCGGTTTCCAATCGGCCGGGATCATGAGGATCGTCATCGGCTCATATTTTCATTGTAGGACGAGCAAGCCGCACAGGACCACCGATCATGCCGATTTTGCCGATCACGCACCCGGCGGAGCTCGTCACGACGTTAGAGCGATTGAAGGTACTCGTTGAACGGCACCGACCGAAAGATGCGACGATATTCTTCGACCTGTCGAATGCGTTCCTTGTCGGCTACCGACAGGCTGTCGGAAAACTGGTGCTTCGCGAAGACGGTTCTCGGGCGTCGCGGAAGGAAGTCGAGCAAATTCTTGGGCTTTTCGCGCAACCGCACCGCAACGGGCAAGCGCTTCGCCGAGCGCAGCTTCTTGTTGATTTCCAACCGCAACAGCGGCGGACGACTGCCGGGCGACAGCAGCGGATTGACCTTCGCCGATAGATCGCTGAACGTCCAATAGCGGGTGAGCGTTTCCTTCGAGTCGGCCTCGACGGTGTCGAACTCGTAGGTGAGCCATCGCGTATCGAAGATCCACGTGGCCCCGTCGTTTTCGGTCTTCATCTCGAACACGGGATCGGCCAGAAACTGCAAGTAGGGATCGTCTTGCTTCGACGCCCAGGTGACCATCTCGGCGATGAGCTTGTCGACCGTGTCGAATTCCAGTTCGGTCATCTCGCGGCGCGCAGGATTCAACAACACGACGCGCTCGGCCTTCAGGTCGAACACCATGATTTCTTGGGGCGACTCGAGAAAGTCGTACACCAGATCACCCCGAAACAGGGTGACGCCGCGTGTGGAGGGCGTTTGCTTCGTGCCCACATAGATCTCGTGTTCGACACGAAACTCGATTCCCCGCGCGACGTGAGAAACGCCCACGGCGACGCAGAAGATCAAGAGAAACCATACCCGGCGTCGATCCATGTGTCGGCTCCGTGCGGCGAGGACGAGACAACCGCGGGCGCACTGCCCGCAAGCGATAAGCAACCGGTCGATCGACGACCGGTCGCGGCGACGATGCCCGAAGGCGCGGTGGTCGGTCGTCGGTCTCGTGTGAACCTTCAGCCGACCTTCCGCAGATTACCAAAAGATTCCCGCCGCGTTAACCCAGCTTGGGTGAGATCGTCCCCACCCGCGAACCAAGGCGATCGTCGATGCCGCAAACGGGGAAGGCTCGGCAAAGGACGCGAATTCACACTGGGTCGTATGCGCAATATACGTTGCCTTGCATGCAACTAGAAAGAACACCCAAAATTGGACGATCCAGTGGGGCCCATTTGCCCCAACCGCTTGGCAATTCGGCGGTTATTGCTTGCTTGAGCGCCCGCTGGGAATTAGAATTTTTTATGGTAGCCAGAGGTATCCCCAACATGAGGGCTAATTGCATGTTGCATGCAATGTCACACCTCGCCCGAGCCGAAGCCCTCGTTGCCGGGCTTTCGGCGCCTCCAGCTGCCGTCGTCCCCTTGTTGGGGTGGGCCGTAACGCGTCAGGCTGTCGTCCCAACCACCCGTCGGACGATCCCCCGATCGACGCCCCACCCGTCCGGTTCGGCCCGCCGTACCTGCCACATTCGCCTCGCTGCTGCGAGATTTCGTTGACCATGCGTATTCGGTTGACCGTCGTTCGAGGCAAAACCGACAAAAAGTCGGTTCAGTTGCTGTTGCCGGCCGTCATCGGCCGCAGCCGCGAAGCCGATCTAACGATCGTCCATCCGATGATCAGCCGACGGCATTGCGAACTGAGTGAAGACGGCGGTTTGGTGCGCGTGCGCGACCTCGGGGCCCTCAACGGAACGTTTCTGGGCGATCGGCAAGTCCAAGAAGAAATCGTTCGGCCGGGCGATCTTCTCACGATCGGCCCGATGACCTTCCAGGTCGAGTACGAGCCGAAGTTGTCTTCCGACTCGACCGACAAGTGTCACGTCGGCCCGCTGTCGGAAGAACAGCTTTCCGACATGGTCGTCGGATCGGGCATCGCGTCGCATCGGTCGTCCGAACAACGACACTACGATTTGGAAACCGAGCCGCAACCTGCCGCGGCAACCGTTTCCGAACCGCAAGCCGAACCAGAGACACCGGAACCGGCATCCGAGCCGCCTGCGGTCGAACCGGCCCTAG
>CAYVVR010000618.1:0-2620 GCA_964454655.1 uncultured Planctomycetaceae bacterium
CTCCTTGAGAAGGAAGGGGTCCGCTCAACGATCGTCGCTTTCGGCAGCGCCCGCATCGCCGATCCCGACGAAGCCAAGCTTCATTACGAGCAGGCCAAGCATCGTCTGGAGGCGAACCCGGACGATCCGCGGCTGAAGCGGGCGGCCGCGCGCGCCGAACGGCTTTGGAAAAACAGCCGCTACTACGAACTCGCCCGCGAGTTTGCACGCCTCGTCTCCCGAGAATGCCAGCGGAACGGCAACTGCGAGTTCGTCATCTGCACCGGCGGCGGGCCGGGCATCATGGAAGCGGCCAACCGGGGAAGTTACGACGTCGGGGCCAAATCGATCGGCTTGAACATCCGCCTTCCCATGGAACAAAAGCCGAATCCGTACATCACCCCCGAGTTGTGCTTCCAGTTCCATTACTTCGCCATGCGGAAGTTCCACTTCTTGCTGCGTGCGAAGGCGCTGGTCGTCTTCCCCGGTGGGTTCGGCACGCTCGACGAGCTGTTCGACGCGTTGACGCTGCGTCAAACCGGACGCATGCAGCCGATCCCGATCGTGATCTTCGGCCGCGAATACTGGGACCGGGTGATCGATTTCCAGTTTCTGGCCGACGAAGGCGTAATCGACGACGAAGACCTCGATTTGATCCACTACGCCGAAACGGCGGAAGAGGCGTGGACGATCATCCAGCGGTTCCACGGCATGATCGAGTGAATGGCGACTTCTTTGCGGGACTAGGTTCGCAGCGGAAAATCCGCGATCGAGGAATTTCTTGCTTTCGCGAATCCCTTGCAATAAAGTAGGGTTTCACACGGTGTAGACAATTTCTTCCCTTTTCTTTTTGCATCAGGACGCAAGAATTCCTTGATTCCCAGGCGGAAACTCCCCTTGCCCGCGGTATCTACATCATCGTGTTTCGAGATGCTAGGTTTTCGACCGCACCCGACTTCGAAAGCGCCGGCGATGCGACGGGGTTCCGCCCCCCTTCGATACATTCAGCATTCAATAGAGTCCCGCCCCGTTCGATGAACGATAAACGATGTCGGCCCGACCCGTTCTCGGTGGGCCGTTGACGATGGTTGTTTCTTTTGCGTGTGAAAGGTCGAGTTCATGTCTTGGAAATGGAATCTGCCGGTATTGCCGACGCTGGTGTTCGCGTTGTTCGTGACAGCGAGCGTAGCGTATGGGCAAGCCCCCGCCGCACCGAGCGCCCCGGGCGCCGAGGAAAGCGCGGCTACCGAAATCCCCGCGGTTCCCGATCAGGGGACGCCCGAGGAGTACCTTCAGTACATCGAAAAACTCCTCAACCAACCGCTGCCCAACGCACCTTCTGAACGGCAAAAACTGGCCAAGGCGTTGGTCGCCGCCGCCGACAAAGTCTTGGAACAAAAGGCCAATGTCGAGGAAACCGATCAAGCCCTCCAGTGGAAATACCGCGGCTTGATCCTGCAAGCCCAGTCGGGCGACATGAACGCCGTCTTGGGGTTGCGTAGCATGGGCGACGTGCTGGTAGCCAAGGCCGAAGAGGTCTTCAACAACAAGCCGAGCGCCGAACAAGCGGCAACGGCCGGCGATTGGATCTTGCTCGCGCTCCGCATGGGCGGCGACAAGTACACCGCGAAGGTCGACGCGATCATCAAGAAACTCGAAGACGGCGGCCTGGGCGAGCTCGCCTCGCAATTGAAGACTTCCGTCCTTCTCGCCAAGCTGCAATCGGCCGATCCCGAACAAGCGAAGGCCTTGCTCGCCGAAGCCTTCGCCATGCTCGATTCGATGGCCGAATCGATGAGCACCCCGAGTGCCGTCAGCCGCGACAACGTCACCACGGTATTGAACGTTCTCCAAACGCTCGAACGCTTGGTCGACGATCAGGCGAAAATCGGCAGCTACTACGAAAAGTTCGGCAAGCTTTTCGCCGGCGCCGAAGACGAACAAATCAAAGGGCTCGGCGAACGCCTGTCGGGCGTCGCGCGCCGCCTCCAATTGATCGGCAACAAGATGGAGCTGGCCGGCAAAACCCTCGACGGCGAAGACTTCGACTGGGATAGCTATCGCGGCAAGGTCGTGCTGGTCGACTTCTTCGCGAGTTGGTGCGGTCCGTGCCGGGCCGAAATGCCCAACGTCAAGAAGAATTACGAGCTGTACCACGACAAGGGTTTCGAGGTGGTCGGCATCAGCGTCGATCGTTCGCGAGAAGACCTCGAAAAGTACCTGGCCGACAACCCCGTACCGTGGAAGATCATCTTCAATGAAGATCCGAACGCCGTCGGGCCTGCGAATCCCGGTGACTACTACGGCATCTTGGCGATTCCCACGGTGATGCTCGTCGACAAGGACGGCAAAGTGATCACCTTTGAAGCCCGCGGCGAGGCCCTCAGCGCCAAGCTCGCCGAAATCTTCGGTCCGGCCGAGGACGATTCGGCCGACAAATCCGACGCCTCGCAAGGCGAAGGCTGATCGTTCACGTTTCGTTGGTGCACCGACGACAAAACCAAACGCTCCCACGATCGACTATCGATCGGGGAGCGTTTTTTTGTCGACCGTTTTTTGTCAGGCGATCAGCTACTGGAACCTCGAATGCCGTATTTTTTCAATCTTCCCGGGGAACGAGTTCCGAGAATTGACATCCCAC
>CAYVVR010000619.1:0-2615 GCA_964454655.1 uncultured Planctomycetaceae bacterium
CGAGTAACGGTGTTCCCATGGCCGACTCCAATTCGAACAACCTGGTTCGACCTCCCGATCCGCAGCCCCGCCGAAAAATGGGGCTCGGCGTCGGCGTCGTCGTCGCGGCGGCGTTGGTCGTGGCGTTGATCGCCGTGTGGCGGATGAATCCTCGCCAAACCGGCGATCGGGCGCTCTCCGAACGCTTCGCCTACGACTTGGACGACTATCTGCACGTCGATCCGGCATTGATCGGCTACGAAGCGGTCGCCGAACTGTCGCTGGCAGAAACCGGCATCACCCATTCGAAGGCACTGGCGGCCGCGGGGCAAGGCGGCTTGGTGATCGTGGGAACGACAAACGACGGCACCGGTCGATGTGCCCGGCTGGACGACGGCGGTCGCGTGCTCGGCACATTCGACATTCAGGGAAAACCGTCGTGCGTCGCGGTCGACATCTTCGCCGACGCGGAAAACGGTGACGCCGATTCCGGAGAAACCGATTCGGATGCCGCACGCTACATGATCGGCTTGGGCGACCGCGTGGCCGTCTATTCGCCGACGGGAGAACGACTGGCCGTCTGGGCTACCTTCGGCGAAAAGGCGTATATCACGGCGGCGGCTGCGAGCAAGACGGAGATCTTCCTCGCCGATTCGGGTAATCGCATCGTGTGGCGACTCGATCGCGACGGAAACGTGATCGGCGAGTTGGGGCGGCGGGATCCCGATCGCGGAGTCGTGGGATTTGTGATCCCGAGCCCCTATTGCGACCTGGCCGTCGGGGCCGACGGCATGCTGCGAGTCGTCAATCCCGGGGCTCATCGAATCGAGATCTACACGCCCGAGGGCGACCTCGAGTTGCATTGGGGAAAAGCGGCCACGGACGTCGAGGGCTTCTGCGGCTGTTGTAATCCGGCGAACATCGCGTTGTTGCCCGACGGGTCGGTCGTCACCGCCGAAAAAGGACTGCCCCGGGTCAAGGTCTACGATGCACACGGCACGTTTCAAAGCGTCGTGGCCTCGCCCGATTTCTTCAGCGCACTGCCCAAAATACTGGAAGAAACGCGCGAAGACGTGCGGTTGCCGGTGCTCGACGTCGCCGCCGACGGGCAAGGACGCATTTTCGTCCTCGACCCGGCGCAGCGGCGTGTCGTCGTGTTTCAAGCGAAGAAAAACGAGGCCTCGTGATGCAAGAGAGAACCGATCATTCGGCAGGGCAACGCGTCGAACCAAACCGTCGGTGGTTCGTCGAAGCGGTGCTTCGCAACAGTGCCGTTGCGGTCTTGTTGGGCGGCGGCGGATGGCTGCTTGCCTCGCAGGACGGCACCCCGACGGGCGTGCCGGGGCCGTGTTCGGGGTGCGGCGTCTTTGCCGACTGTCGGCTTCCCAAGGCCGCTGCCTTTCGGAAGCAACAACTATTGCCGTCGTCGTCGGGGGGGCGTGAGGTATCCACGTCGACCGGCCCAACGCGGCGTCCGACGGATGATCGGTAACCAGCAGACGAAGGAGCCGAAACGATGGCGTCCGACAAACCGAACCTGGATCGTCGTGACGTGTTGAAAAGCGGCGTCCGCACACTGGGCGCGCTGATTCTCGGCGGATTGGGCGGATACGCCCTGAACAGCCGGGCCGACGCCGACGAAATGCTCTGGCAGATCGATCCCGAAAAATGCGTTGCCTGCGGAAACTGCGCGACGCACTGCGTGTTGGATCAATCGGCGGTGCGCTGCGTGAACAGCTACGAGATGTGCGGCTACTGCGATTTGTGCACGGGGTACTTTCCGCCCGATCCGCCGGCCTTGAACACCGGCGCCGAAAATCAGCTTTGTCCCACCGGCGCGATCATCCGCAAGTTCGTCGAAGATCCGTACTACGAGTACAAGGTCGAGAAATCGCTGTGCATTGCCTGCGGAAAGTGCGTGATCGGCTGCGCCGCATTCGGAAACGGATCGCTGTACCTGCAAATCCAGCACGATCTCTGCGTGCATTGCAACCAGTGTTCGATTGCGTTGGCCTGCCCGTCGGAGGCGTTCGTTCGCGTGCCTCGTTCGCAACCGTACTTGTTGAAGACCCGCGAAGCCTCGAACGCCGATCCGCAAGCGGGATGAACACTGCCGCACGTTTTCCTTCGCTTGCCGCCGTCGCACGACCGAACGGCCCCACGACTTACCGAATCGAGATCAGCCAGCCATGAAACGTCGTCGGAATCCCGAATTTCCCGAGCTTCTTGCGAACGCCGTCCCCAATAGTCGCCGACGTTTGATCGGTGCGGCGATCGTGACGCTTTGGATATTGGGGATGTGGTGGGCCGGCGGCGCGAAGGTGTTGGGAATCGAGCGGTTTCCGCCGCCGGAGTTCACGACGCCGTATGAAATGCCGAAGGTGGAAACGCCGTCGCCCGATTCTCCCTTTTACGAGATTGTCGATGTAATCGTGTTGGCGGCGGCGCTGGGAGTTTCGGCCCTGTTGTCGCATCGTTGGCGGAATCGGACCGGCTTGTTCGCTCTGGCGATCTTCGGACTGGTGTGGTTCGGCTTCGTGCGGCGCGGCTGCGTGTGTTCGATCGGCGCGATTCAGAACGTGGCCCAGGCGCTCGGAACGCAGGCCGGATTGACGTCGGGCTACGTGATTTCGTTC
>CAYVVR010000620.1:0-2611 GCA_964454655.1 uncultured Planctomycetaceae bacterium
CGGCGATTCCGTGTCGCTCGGCCTCGTCCATGAGGTTCACGCACAAAACGGCCTTGTCGGTAATCTCGAGGACCTGGAGCACCAGGTTCAAGTTCCGCTCGAGCCGTCCTCCGTCGACGACGATGATCACGACATCGGGCTTCGAGAAGAGCACGTAGTCGCGGGCGATCTCTTCGTCGACGCTGGTCGCCATCAACGAATACGTCCCGGGCAAGTCGACGATGCGAAACCGCTTGTCGCGGTACGAAAAGGCCCCTTCCGCCCGGGCGACGGTTTTGCCGGGCCAGTTTCCCGTGTGCTGCCGCAACCCGGTGAGCGCATTGAAAACGGTGCTTTTTCCCGTATTCGGATTGCCCGCCAAGGCGACGACGAAATCGAAGTCCCCCTCCTCGTCGCCCAATCGCACCCAGCCGCTCGGCCGGTTACTCGGACACTGTTCACACGACTTGCAGTCCATCATCGCCGATCCTGTTCGTAGTCACCCGAAAGCGTCGGTCGCGTCGTTCGTGCAGGCCCTTATCCTGCGACACTCGCGACCGGTTCGGGCCGAGACACCTCTTGCGGTTCGATCCGAATGAGCGCCGCCTGGTCGCGTCGCAAGGCGATCAGCGTTCCGCGCACCCGATACGCCACGGGGTCGCCGGCCGGACTGGAAAACTCCGCCGTCACTTTCGAGCCGGGAACGAACCCCAAGTCGAGCAAGCGTCGGCGTTGCAAGCCGCGGCAAGCTGCGGCGATGTCGCGTACGACGCCGGTCTCGCCCACCTTCAGCGCCGAAAGCGGCCGCGTCGGGCGTTCCTCGGGCTCGTCTTCCGACAGGCGTTCGAGCGAAACGTTCACCGCCGCCTGGGGTGAAAGCACCTCGCGGCGTCCGTCGATTTCGACCACGCGAGCGGCGCCTTCGTCCCGAACGATCGACACCTGCCGCCCCAACTCGAAACCGCGATCGAGCAACCCCTGGTACACGTCGTGCGGTTCGTCTTCGATGTGGACGATGCGTCCCCGGCTTCCGGGCTCGAACCCCGCCAGCGGCTCGCCGGGTAGCGCCTCGATTTCGCCCGTCGGTGTCGGAATCGGGTCGCCGTGCGGATCGAACCTTGGATTCCCGAGCCGTCGGGCGATTTGCTCGACCTCTTCCTCACCCGCGGCATGTTCGAGCCGGTCGGCCACGGCATGCCACTCTTCCGGCGGCAAGCCGCTTTCTTCGGCCAGAAAGGTTTCGACCAAGCGATGGACACGAACGATCCTCGCGGCCTCGTCTCGGCCGGCATCCGTCAGGTCGATCGTGCCTTCGGGTGAGCGCGATACCAAGCCCAACCGGGCAAGTCGCTCGACGATCTGCAACGCCCGCTTGCGGGAAACGCCCAACGTCTCCGCCAAACCGCGCACGTCGGCCGAGAGGCCGTCGTGCCGACGCGCGAACAGCCACTTGAGCGAGTCTTCGAACAACACCCGCTGCTGCATCCGCCTGGCCCAACGCCACGGCACCCAATTCCAAATGCGTAAGGTCACGCCTCACCCTCAGCTAGCAAATGAATCGCCCCACCGGATTTTGGTCTGCCAAAACCCTGTTTTTGGCACACAAAACATCATAGGTCGATCACGACTTCGGGCAATCCCCTCGACCGGGGGCTTCCGGCGGAAAGCGACGCAACGCCCCGCTTCGAAGGCCTCAACCGCCTAATTCCCTGCGAGTTGCGTTCTCCGGTTCAGTCGGCACACAGCGGCGGGACACCGCGAACTTGTGTTTTGATCGCCAAAAACTTGTCGGCCGAGGTGATGAACAACGTTTTCAGGTCTTTGCCGCCGAACACGCAGTTCGAGGCGTAGGGGACTTCGATCACGCCCAACGGTTTACCCTCGGGCGTGTAGACCTTGATCCCGGCACGACCGCAGGCCACGTACAGGTTGCCGAACTCGTCCAAGGTCATTCCGTCGGGACCGGCGCCGAGCTCGATCCACAGCCGCTCGTTCGCCAATTTGCCGGGACCAAGCACATCGTACCGGTAAAGGACGCGGCCTTTGTTGTCGGCCAGGTACAGCGTTTTGTTGTCGGGCGTCAGCAGGATGCCGTTAGGTTTTTGGCACACTTGCGATACCCGCGTGACCTCGCCCGTCGCCGAGACGTAGTACACGTCTTCTTTCATGACCGTCTCTTGGCCGCGATGCCGGTAATTGGGATCGGTGAAGTAGAATCCGCCGTGCCGGTCGATCGTCAGGTCGTTCGGTTCGTTGAAGTGGGTTCCGTCGATTTCGCTCGCCAGCACCCGCTTTTTCTTGGTGGTCGTATCGAAGGCGACGATCCGGTAGGCGGCCCCTTCGCAGACGACCAGTTCCCCTTTCGCGTTGAACATCATGCCGTTGGCGTCGGTGCTGTCGTCGACGAACAATTCGACGCCCTTTCCCGGCCGATAGACGTGAATCGAATCGTTCTTGCCGTCGGAAAAGTAGACATTGCCCTCGGCATCGACGGCCGGTCCTTCGCAAAATCCGTAGCCGGTACCGAGCACCTCGACCGGCGTGCCGGGCGGGATGATGTCGTCGAGCGACTGCGGCGGCTCGGCGGCGAACCCGCAAGTGCCGAGTACGCCCCCGACGATCAGCGCAAAAC
>CAYVVR010000621.1:0-2606 GCA_964454655.1 uncultured Planctomycetaceae bacterium
GAGATCACCCAATACGCAACCTTCCCAACTGACGAGGATGAACATGTCGCTTTCGAAATGGCTTCGGTACCATTCGAAAACCGACGTTTCCTCGTAGCGGTCGGGCAACCAGTTTTTGACGTCGTTCTTGTTACTAGACAGACTCCGCTCCGTTCCCACCCACATGATCGGGATGAGAAAAGAGACGATCGTCAAGATCGTAACGCCGTATCGAGAGAAGAACGTCCGTCGGACGCCGTTGTTCGTTTGCCGCGACATAAACTACCGTTTTTCGATCGACTCTCGGTCGTTGACTGACAACCCCGCACTCACCCCGGCGCTCGCTGCACCGATCTACCTTCCGTAGCCGTCTTTCGAGCCCTGCATGCAAATTGTATACCTTCACTCTGCGAGGGACCGTTCAGCCGAGCCGATCATCATCGAGAGAATGTTAACCGGGGCAACGCTTTCGCCAACATAGGCGATATAGACAATGCAGAGAAACACATACCGCCTTACATTGGTTCGGCAGGGAACTTGGGACACTCGACCCGGAACCGCTCTCAGCCACGAAAGCCCCCGGGACCAAGCCGCACAAAGCGCGTATCCCAACTACCTTAAACCGAAGCGGTTACGGCGACAACCCGCCGGGTGGACGAGCCACGATCGAGCGTACCAAGCTCACCCGCCGGAAGGAACCGTCACGGTAGAGGGTTTTCGCCCCAGTCGAAGACGACGCGAGAGCACGATCGCGGCGATGCCCCCCATCACGAGTGCCAAGGGAAGCCAGCCCCAGCTTGCCGGAATCTGGGTGAAACCGGCTTCGGCCCTGGTTGCTTGCGGCTGAATGTCGAGAATGGCCACCGGCAGCGAGCCTCGCCCGGGTTTCAGGCCCGACATCGCCAATGCCCCGCCTTCCGGCACGTCGATCGCGACCCGCAGCAGATATCGGCCCGGCTCGAGCGAGCCGCGATGCGTCTGGTGAAAGCTGCTCAGATCGATCTCGCACAGGGTCGCCGACCGAGCGGGAAGCAACGTAAGCCGCGTTTTTTTCGCCGGACTGCCCGGCGGTGTCGAGCGGCGAAAGACTTTTCCCGTCCGCAACGAAACGAGCTCCGGAAACCATCCCACCGAATACGTGTTTTGAGGCCAATCGGCCCAGTAGACACGCGGTTTCTCCCTCAAATTGGCCACGCAAATCGGTACAGCGAGTGTCTCATCCGGCGACACCCGCATGACGGGGAGAACCGCCACGCCTTCCGGCCGCGCGGCCGACTCGGCCTCGGGCCACGGGACGGTGGGTAACGCCTCGGCGTCCGACTCGAACGCTTGCAACGACGACGCGTCGAGTCCGGCAAGAAAGCCGATCGCCACACTCATCAATGCAAGCCCGCCACCCGAGAAGAAAACGAATCGATGGCGAGAAAGCCCCTGTTCGACGACGCACGAACGGGTTCGGATCATCGGTTCTCCTTTCCCACGAAACTGGGAAGCGAGAAAAGCGAGCCCCTACCGCCCGGTTTCGCCGTGCGTCGACTGCAAGCGTAACACCACCTTGCCCGCGACGGCGACGATCCGGAGCCGCCCCTCCTCCGATGTTCCGGCGTCGCTATTGTATGCGCCGAGTCCTTCATCTCCAAACATTTTGCACCATGACATGAAAATTTAACGAAAACACCGAATAGACAAACCCCGCCGGGGAGTCTTGATGCACCCCGATCGTACCGATACGCTTTGAAACACCCGGCGGGTACTTAACCTTTGCGAATACGAATTCGATCCGCCCGGCCGTGACATCTCCGCTGTGTGAAAGGTCTGCCGCCATGTCGAAACCGACCGATATCACCCTGAAATGCGTGGAAACGAACACGCAGCGTTACGCCTATCGCACGCCCATGAAGTTCGGCGGACGCGTGGTGACGGACGTCGTTTTGCGAAACGTCGTCGTCGAAGTTGAAACCCGCGACGGACGCCGCGGACGAGGCTTCGGCTCGATGCCCGTCGGCAACGTGTGGGCGTGGCCCAGCCGCACGGTCGCAGGCGACCAAACGCTCGCCGCCATGGTTCGCTTCGGGGAACGCATCGTGGAAAAGGCGAACGCGTATACCGGCTCCGGACATCCGCTTGATGTTTGTCTCGATCTGGCCGCCGAATACGCGCCGACCGCCGCCGAAGTCGAACAAGAACTGCAACTAGGCGAGACGATGCCGAAGCTGGCGCAACTGGTCGCCGCCAGTCCGCTCGAAGCGGCGATCCATGACGCCTTCGGACGTGCGTTGAACGCGAACGCGTACAATCTCTTGGGGCCCGAATTCGTGGAACGCGACTTAGCGGTGTATCTTTCGGACGAGTTCGCCGGAGAGTATCTCGACCGGTACACGTTGCGCGAACCCAAGCCGCGGATGCCGTTGTATCACTTGGTGGGCGCGTTGGACCCGCTCACCGACGCCGACATTCCGCAGCGACTCGACGACGGCCTTCCGGAAACGCTGCCCGAGTGGATCGAAGCGAACGGATTGACGCACCTGAAAATCAAACTCAACGGCGACGACATCGACTGGGACGTCGATCGCGTGTTGGCCATCGACCGCATCACCGCCGAAACGCAGGCCAAGCGAGGCTGCAAC
>CAYVVR010000622.1:0-2605 GCA_964454655.1 uncultured Planctomycetaceae bacterium
ACCTTTTCATTGCGGTGTCTCCACGTTGACGAATTCAGCTAAGATGTCATATTCAACGGTCGTGGGTTCTGCGCTTCAGCGGACCGGCACGAGCATCACACTCCGCAACAAGGGTTTTGCGCCCGTGAAGTCGGAAGCGACCTCCAGGGTCAAGCTATAGGTGCCGGGCGCGTCGATTTCCACGGTTCCCAGGTCGGCGTGCAGGTTCATGGTTTGGTCGTTCATCGTTGGGGCCAAGACACGCGCCGATTCGATGAGTCGATTTTCCACCGATTGCCCGGCGACATAAGCCCTTAGCCGCCCTTCCACGTTCCAGGGACGGTCCTTGTTGACATGGTAGACCGCAACGACCTTGTACGTTCCGGGGCGAAAAAGCCGGAAATCCCAGCTCAAGGCCTGCCCCTTGGTATGAAAGCCGGCAACGGTGAGTCCCCGACCCGGCATGATTCCCGGCCCTGACTCCGGAACCGTAAACATTTTCATGTCGATAGCCCGAGCGGGCTTGTCGGCGACAGGCACCACGTCATGGATCCGGCCGTGATAAGCGTCCAGGCAGACCTTGCCGTCGCCGCACTGTAGGTAGGTATCGTCCATGGCGACGGTTCCCACCACGGTCAGCTTGATCACCGAGACGTAGGGATCGGGGGCCTTTTCGGGCACCTCGATTGTCACGATCGACTGCCCGGTAGCCGGGTCGAACCTGGAGGCAACCTGAAGGGGTTCGCCGGTGGCCAACAGCGAGGCCCCGAGCACCGTGTTGTTCACTCCGAACAAGATGAACTGTCCATCTTCAGGCCAGTCGACCACATGAAGATAAAGGTTGGTCTTGCCGTCGCCCCGCCGTTGCGTGATCGCCCCCCAGCTTAATTCGTAAGGATACGGACCGGCTTCCGTTCCGTAGATTGCTTCGCCGTTCTTCTTCAACCAATCTCCCATGATCTCGAGCCGTGCCTGCATTTCCGGCGGAATGATGCCGTTTGGATCCGGTCCGACATTCAGCAGCAGGTTTCCGCCGTTACCTACGGCACGAATCAGCTTTTCCAATAGCAGCCGAGGAGGTTTGACCGTATCGTTGTCGCGATAGTTCCAGGACTCGCCCATGCACACGGCAGATTCAAAGTAGACGCCGAGATGAAAGGGCGCCCCCATGTTGTCGTTCATGCTCAAGTAATCGACGAATTCCAACGCGTCGTCGTCGCCGAGACGGCTATTGCAGATCGTCCCGTAGGCATGCAGCATATCCACCATTTCTCGTCGGCGAAGCAGATCCTTGCGATTCGTGACTCTGAAGCCGCTTCCACCGTCGAACCAGATCAGGCACGGATGATAGAGTTCGCAGAGCTCCTTGATCTGGCCGAACATGAAGTCGATGTACTTGGTGATGTCTGCGCCGGGGCGAGTTCCCTTCCGTAGCTCCGGTCGGTTTTGGTATTTCGGTTCATATAACGGATGATGGTAGTCGGCAATCGAATAATAGCAGCCCATCTCAAGGCCCTCGGCCTTGCAACCCGCGGCCAGGTCTTTCACGATGTCGCGTGCATAGGGCGTTTGATCGACGACATTCCAGTCCGTCAACGCGGAGTCCCAGAGGCAAAACCCTACATGGTGCTTGGTCGTGAGCACGACATATTTCATTCCACCGGTTTTGGCAACGCGAGCCCATTCGGCGGCGCTAAAGTCCGGCTTGAAGGCACTCTTGTTGTCGATGTGGAAATGGATGAACATGCCGAATTTGGCGTCTTTAAACCACTGCATCCGTTCCTCGGCGGTCGGCGTTTGCGCCGAGGCGATGCCCGTCATCATCAAAGCAGCGAGACATCCCCACCACACCAACGATTTGATTTTCATGACGCCTTCCTTCACCGTGTCTTGGACTTCTGAGACTACGGATTGTGTGTTCAGGTTGCTCGGCGAAGCCTTGTCGCGTCGTATCGCACGATCAGGGCTTGAAAAGCCCCGAGCGATTCATTCGTTGAGCAACTTTTCCAACGTCGGCCACATGGCCTCGTACCAGATTTGATAGCCCTTGGCGCTGGGGTGCAGCCCGTCGGGCAAAAGCTCCGTGGACGGCTCGCCGTTCGCGTCGAGAAACTCTTGGCCGATGTCGAGATACACTGTGTTCTCGGTGTTGCCGAGCTTCGAGATGATTCGATTGACAGCCTCGACCTTTTCGCTGGCGACCTTGGGCTTTGCACGGGGGAAAATACCCAACAAAAGCACCTTCGTCTTCGGCAGCTTCTCGTGGACAATCTCGACGATTTTCCTAATGCCCTCGGCGACCCACTCGGGCTTTTCGTCGGGGAAGTGGCCGAGGTTGTTCGTGCCGATGAGGATCACCGTCACCTTCGGGTGGATGCCCTCTAGCTCGCCGTTGGTGATGCGCCACAGGACGTGCTCCGTGCGATCGCCGCTGATGCCGAAGTTGGCCGGATGGTAGGGGGCGAACCGGGCCCAGCTCTCCGGGCCCCGGCTGGGCCATCGGTCGGTAATCGAGTCGCCTAGGAAAAGCAGCTCTACCGGGCCCTCGTTGATCCGTGCGAGGAATTCGCGATGACGGCCCGGCGATTTCTCGACGGGCGTCACTGCGTCGTCGGCCGTGCGAGAC
>CAYVVR010000623.1:0-2605 GCA_964454655.1 uncultured Planctomycetaceae bacterium
CGCGGCATTGACCGCAGAAAACATCGACGAAGCCTCGCATCGTCTTGAACGCCTCCTCGATCGTGCACCTTTGGGATTGCACCTTGCCCGACCGTGGCACGTTTGCATCGTCGGGCCGCCCAATGCAGGCAAGAGCACGTTGATCAATGCACTGGCGGGCTACGAGCGGGCAATCACCGATCCGCGGCCCGGAACCACCCGCGATCTGGTCACCGTCGAAACCACCGTCGCCGGTTGGTGGATTCGCCTTTACGACACCGCCGGGCTGCGAGACACGCGCGATCCGCTGGAGGCGGCCGGTACCCGCCTGGCGGAACGTGCCGCCCGCGAGGCCGACGTGACTTTGCTGGTGCTGGATCGTTCCGTGCCGTACGACGGCAGGTTGCGAGATCGCTTTCCCGATGCCGTTTTGGTGTGGAACAAGACCGATTTGCCGGCGCATCCGGCCAATGAATCGATCGAAAGCGACTGCGCCGTGAGCGCCGCGACCGGCGCCGGTCTCGACCGTTTGTTGAACACGATCGCGCAACGGCTGGTGCCCGAGCCGCTTCCGCCGGGCGCACCGGTCCCCTTCACCGATCGCCAAATCGACCTGCTACGAAAGGCCCACCAGGCGCTGGCCGTGCGATCGGAACAAGCCGCAGAATCGGCAGCTTCGGCATTGTGGGCAGTCCTGGAATAACCCTCCGCGAAGGGGGAGATGTTTCCGCCGACCGGTCGAATTCCCCGATTCGGCTCAAAAATGGTGGAAAATGGTGTGGGAATCTGTGAAAATAGGTATGGGCAAGGTGCCTTCTCTTCGGATCTTGGGAGGAACCAAATGGTATCTCGTCGCAGACAGGGGTTTACCCTCGTTGAGTTGTTGGTGGTTATCAGCATCATCGGGATGCTGGTCGCTTTGTTGTTCCCGGCTGTTCAAGCCGCCCGGGAAGCCGGTCGCCGCACGAGCTGCATGAACAATCAGAAGCAGTTGGCGACGGCGATGGTCAACTACGAATCGTCGAAAGGTCACTTTCCGGCGTACGCACAGATTATCGACGGCGACAACAACAACGACGGCACCGCCGACGACCCGGTGGTCGTCTCGTGGATGATTCCGCTGTTGTCGTACCTCGAACGCAACGACCTGGAACGTATCTGGCAAGACAACGGTCGGACGCTCGCCCAACGTGAGAGCGACGGTGCCGTGCCGCTGAAGTTCCTGCAATGCCCGAGCGATCCGCGTCCGAACGCATCGACCTCGCCGGTGTGCTCGTACGTGGTGAACAGCGGTATTCCGGACGATCCAACCAACCCCAATACCGAAGGACTCCAGCACGGCGTGTTCTTCAACAACGGGATGCTACCCTCGGGCATTCCGGTACCGAAGTCGGCCTACAAGTACATGAGCATGGATTACCTCGGTGCTCACGACGGGTCGAGCAATACGCTGTTGCTTTCCGAGAACTTGCAAGCCACCCGATGGGTGCCGATCAACTCGGCCGGGCCGACGGCCCCGCGCGAACCCGATTTGTGCTTCACCTGGAGCGATTCGCCGGCCAACACCTGCGATTACGCGAGCGAGGCCCGACCGTCTCGGATCAACAAGTGCGTCGACAACGCACCGCCCGATTTGGTGAGCAATCCGCGAACCTTGTTCGCCCGCGCGTCGTCGCATCACCCGGGCGCGGTCATCGTGTTCTTCTGTGATGCCCACAGCATCATTTTGAACGAGAACATCGACTGGACGACCTACAAACACATCATGACGCCCGACAGCTTCCTCGCCGGTATCTCGGGCGTGTTCGATCCCAGTAAGATCCAGTAAGTTCGGTTCACCGATTTTCGGCGCCGAGCCGACCAATACGAACCAAGGGCCGTCGTCCTCTTCGGGGAAGCGGCCCTTTTTCGCTGCCGGAGGCTGCCGGAGCGACTTCGCCACCCGCCGAACGGACAGGAGGTATCGACCGTGAACGAACTGGAACCCCTGATTGGTCGCGAAGAATCGATGGTAACCGTTCTCGATCGTGTGCGGCTGACCGTGGGAAGATTCCAACCGACGCGGGTCGGCGCGTATCACGTGACGTGCTCCGACGAAGCCGAGTGGGAATGCGCCGACGCCTTCCAACGTTGGTTCGCCGAACGGATGTTACCCGGCTTGAAACCGGGAAGCCGAGCCCCCTTCCGCTCGATCAACCTGGGCGGCCGCTATGAGCCGGGCGCCTTGGCCGTCGCCGAGTCGCACTACGCAGCATCCGGAAGCGACGGAATCACCGTCATCGTCGCCAAGATCAACGCCCACGTCGGCGTCGTCGAAACGAGTGAAGGGGTGCGATTCGGGCATTTCCCCCGGTATGGTCAAGAATCGCCCTGTTGCGGCGCCTTGACGGCGGCGTTATCCGACGAGGCACCTATTCCCGCCTCCGCCGAACTTCGAGAAACGCTGGGCCGAACCCGGCTGGCCGCGCTCAACGACGGCGAAACCGTACCGCCCGATCTCCGATTGCTGTTCGCCGCGGTCGCCAACGCGAGGTTGCAATCTCGCCGGGCCGTCGAAGAATTGACGACGCTGCCGGCGCACACGCCGACGCACTTTCTAGTGGTTGCCGGCGTGTCGATCAACCGT
>CAYVVR010000624.1:0-832 GCA_964454655.1 uncultured Planctomycetaceae bacterium
CTCGGCAGTCGTGCGCTACGTGGGCGTTGACCATCAGCAAGTTGTTGTCGCCGATGGTCGTATCGTCGTCGGCATCGAGCGCCCGATGGACCGTGACGTTTTCGCGAAAGACGTTGCCGTCGCCGATGACGACCCGTCCGGGCGATTCGGGAATGGAGACATGTTGCGGCAGACCGCCGATGACCGTTCCTTCACAGATATAATTGTCGTTTCCGATGACCGTACCGCGCTTGATCGTGACATGACCTTCGATCCGGCAACGGTCGCCGATGACGACATCCGACTCGATGACGGTGAACGGTCCGACTTCGACATCGTCACCGAGGCAGGCCAACGAACTGACAACAGCTTGCGGGTGGATCTTCACGGCACATTCCCTTTCCGTGGGGTTACCCACTTGGTTGAAAGAAGAGATGCGTAGGGGTTTTGCCGTGTCTCGCAGCATCCTGCTGGAAACAAGGCCCGACGCGTGTCGGCTGACGCCCGATATGTTCTATCGGTCGCGGTGCCTTTGCCGGATTATTGGCTTTTTCCGGTTTTTTCAACAATAGCGGTTTTGGGCCGAGCGCACCGTCGGCACACCGGCACGTGACACGGCGGCACGAAAAAAGGCGGATGGCTTGCCATCCGCCACAAAAAAGGGTGTAAGACGAACCCGACGGTTCGTGAAACGAAGAAGATGTTGCTAGGGCCTTCCGGCCGGGATCTCCCCATTTACTGTGTCGGAGCGGGAGTGGGGGCCGGATCGGCCGGGAGCTTTTGGGGAATCGGTTGCGGCGCGGGCGTCGGTTGCGACGGACCTTCGACGACCGTTTCTTCGCCCTCGATGACG
>CAYVVR010000624.1:842-2599 GCA_964454655.1 uncultured Planctomycetaceae bacterium
TGACGCTTCCGGCGACGCCTCCGCCGAAATAGCCCACCGGCTCATGCGGCGTGGCGAACCACGGATAATCCATGTACTGCCGGTAGTTGTACGGCGCCCGGTAATACGTTCCATGGAACGCCGGATAGCGATGAATCGTTCGCGGGTTGCCCGGATAGCATCCGAACCGCGGCTGGTAGCACGTTTGAGGCATCGGCCCGAACCAGTCGCCGAACCAACCTTTGCCGGTGGCGGTAGCTTTCTGGTGGCCGCAATGTCCGGCCGGGGCGCCGCACACCTCGCAGGGCTCGCCGACGACGACCGGTGCCGGGGTGACGACGGTCTCGGCCGGTAACGGCTCGGGGACGACGACGGCCGTCGGCGCTGCATCGCCTTGAATGCCGACCATAGCGACGAGCACGCAGAATGCGGCTTGCATGGTGTCCGTTCCTTGCAAAGGGATGACGTAATGACTCTCGGGGAGACGTCCTGCCCCAAGCGGCCAAAGATGGTCTCAAAGTCTGGATCGGAATCGCCGCGGTGTATGTCCAGATTGGCCGTGGCAATCGGTATTTCTTGCCCAAGCTGCCGGATTTTCCGGATAGGGCTTGCGCGAGTGGTCTGGGGCGGTGTGGATTTCGCTTGTAAATTTAGGGTTTTTAACTAGCCTGGGTTGTGTTGATAAGAGATTGCAACCCCGTGCCGTCGGTTGCACCCCTTTTCTTAAGACCGATGTCGTTCGGGCACCCGGTCGATTTCGATTCCGAAACAATTTCCCCCATGTGTGGGGGCTCATCTTCAAGCGGATACTTCGTCGAGGTTGCTTCCATGACCGCGAAGGTTCTTGTTGTCACGTCGGACCCCCGATTGGGGGAGCAGGTGCGCAATCGCCTAGGCGAGCGGTTCCACGTGACGATCACGGCTTCTCTGGACGACCAGAACTTGGATGCCCACGCGGGTGAGTATCGGGCAGCGATTGCGCATGTGTGTCCGGAATCGCTCAACGGGCATTCTCCCGAGGCTTTTTTCCGCCGATTGCGAGAAGTCGCTGAAACGGCGCCGGTATTCGGCGTGATCGACGGCCGCGCGCCGCAAACGCTTCAAGACCGTGCCGCGGCCATGCTGCACGACTGTTTCGTGTTGCCTGCCGACGTCGAACGCCTGGCGGGCACCCTCGAAACGGGATCGCTTCTCGAGGCCGAATTGGCGGCGTATTGTCGGCGTCATGCCCACCGTGCTTTGTACGGGCAAACCCGCACGCTGATCACCTTCACACCGTCGATGTTCGAGATTCTCGACGAGCTGCGCGTCGCGGCGGCGCACGATGTGACCGTGTTGTTGATCGGCGAAACGGGTTCGGGAAAAACCTATCTGGCTCGCATGATTCACGAACTCTCGCCGCGGGCGGGAGAGCGGTGTTTGACCGTCGCGTGCGGTGCTTTGCCGCCCGATTTGATCGAGAGCGAATTGTTCGGCTACGTCAAAGGGGCGTTTACCGGGGCCGATACCGACAAGCCCGGTAAATTCGCCGCGGCCGATCAGGGGACCCTGCTGCTCGACGAAATCGACGTGTTGACGCCGGATCAGCAAGCGAAGTTGCTGCGGGTGATCGAGACGGGCGAATACGAGCCGGTCGGTAGCAACGAAACCCGTCGTTCGTCGGCGCGATTGATCGTCGCTTCGAACATCGACCTCGATCGACTGGTCAGCGAAGGCAAGTTCCGCATGGACTTGTACTACCGGCTCAACATGCTGAGTTTTCATTTGCCGCCGTTGCG
>CAYVVR010000625.1:0-2596 GCA_964454655.1 uncultured Planctomycetaceae bacterium
AATTTGTTTCTGAAAGGCGACCGACGACGCATGGATTTTTGTTCCAGGTTGGGGGAGACTGAGCTACCCCTTCTGTTGAGGGGATGCTGTCGGGGTAGGGGTCGAAAACGGGGCGGCGCGACGTAAACTTGCTTAGATGGGAAGCCTGCCGCGGAGACCTCAATCGTCCGCGGGGTACTCGCCTGTGGCGTCCCATCCGACCTCGATGCGAATCGGGCCTAACGACTCCGTGAAGGAGAGCAATCGGAGATGAACGTATACGCGCAGTATTGCGACGATTTCTATGTCAACATGACGCTCAACACGGCCATGCCGTTGCCGTCGCAGCGAGAGACGATTCTGCATTTCTTCGACCGCATTCGCAAGTCGTATCCGGCGATGCGGAATTTCTACGCGCGCGACCGACACGAGCTGGTGTTGGAGACGGACAAGGCCGGCGGTTCGCACCAGTGGTGCAGTATCGAGCCGCGGCGAATCCTCTCGGGGCAACTCAACCCCGAAAGTGTCGATGTGGCGGTCGAGCAGCATCGTTTGGTTTTGGAGTTGGCACCATATCATCTTTCGGTTACGCCGTTGGACTGCGAAGCGATCGATTTGTTGTTCGGCTTCGATTTTACGTACCGCGGAAACCACAATGAGCTGCTAGCCGACGTGTTGGGGGTTCCGCCCGCTTTTGAACGCGTAGCCGAGATGCCGTCGCGTCAGGTGGTTCATTACGAACCTTCGTTGGTACTCAGCTTCGATAGCGAGTGCCGGTTGCAGTGCCGGATCAGCACCGAAACCCGCACGACCGACTACCACGTGCGCACCGGCGAGTATCCCGAAGATCAATTGAGTGTCTACGTCACGGCGCGGCACTACGGCGGACTGCCCGACGATCAAGATTTCTCGAAGACGCTCGAGTTGTTGAAAGAGACGTGCTTCACCGTCGTCGATCGCTACGTGCTCGAAGGCATTCTGCAACCGTTGGCGAAGGCGATCGCATTGGGGTGAGGGCGAGGGCACGTCGAACGGTTGATTTCACCGGGCGGGCTGCCTAATCTTGGGACACCGCCGGAACCGTGCGATTCCGCCGTGCGAGTCGCGGTGTTCGTTCCGTAATTTTCTTCCTCGCCAGGAGTGTACCCATGCGCCGTTACCTCGTCGCAATCGTCGTCGCGTTGCCGCTCGTCTGGAGTACACGGGGGTTCGCAGATTCCCCGTTCACGTTCGACGTGCGTGTGCTCACCGTCGATGCGAACGAAGGATGCGACGTTGCCGACGTCGACAACGACGGCAAGCTCGATGTGATTGCCGGGCGGAATTGGTATCGGAACGGTGAATGGATTCCGCGGCCCGTTCGGCTCATTGAAGACTGGAACGGCTACGTGCACTCCAACGGCGAATGGGCCTACGACGTGGACGGCGACGGATGGGTCGACGTCGTTTCGATGGCGTTTACCCAGAGCGAAGTGTATTGGTACAAGAATCCGGGGCGCGAAGGTGTGTTGCGCGGCATGCTGTGGGAACAGAAGTTGCTCGTGGACACGCAAATGAAGACGAACGAAGCAGCCTACTTGATCGACGTGGTCGGCGACGAAACGCCCGAGTGGGTTGCGAATCAGTGGAACAAAACGAACCCGTTCGTGATTTGGACGCTCGACCGGAGCGGTTCCTCGCCCACGTTGGTCGGGCATCGAATCGGCTCGCACAACGGCCACGGAATCGGATTCGGCGATATCAACAACGACGGGCGGAGCGATCTTTTGTTCGGCGAGGGGTGGTATGAGCGTCCGGAAGGCGATCCGCTGTCGCAAGAGTGGAAATATCACCCCGATTGGAGTTTGCACGCAAGTTGCCCGATGCTCGTGCGGGACCTGAACGGCGATGGCCGGAACGACCTGATCTGGAGTAAAGCCCACGACTACGGCTTGTACTGGTGGGAAGCGACCGGCACGAGCGCCGACGGCAAACTTGCCTTTACCGAACACCTAATCGACGACACGTTTTCACAAGCTCATTGCCTGGTGTTTGCCGATCTCGACGGCGACGGTGCCGAGGAACTGTTGACCGGCAAACGCGTGCGAGCCCACAACGGGAAAGATCCGGGGAGTTCCGATCCGCCGTTGTTGTGTTGCTATTCGTGGAATGCCGAGACGCAGACGTTCACGCGGCATCCTATCGCCGAAGGGCGAGTCGGCGCAGGGTTGCAGATTCGCACTGCCGATCTGGACGCCGACGGCGATCTCGACATCGTCGTTGCCGGGAAAGATGGCACGCAAATCCTTTTCAACCGGCGTTGAACTTCAACCGGCCGACACCTGATCCACCAGTTCGGCCGGTTGCTCGGCGACGTCGGTCGACGTTTTCTTCGAGGTGTCTGCGTTCGATGAATCAACGCGGCTTCGGTGTGCGGCCAGATCTTGGCGAACGGGAATCTGGACGTGAAAGACGACGCCGTCCCGCACGTTTTCGGCCCAAATGCTCCCGTGGTGCTGCGCAATGAGCTTGCGACAGATGGCCAACCCCAAGCCGGTGCTGTCCGATTTATGGGCGTGTTTGCGTGACTGAGCGTATCCCTCGAAGATCCGTTCGAGATCCTTCTCGGGGATGTGGT
>CAYVVR010000626.1:0-2594 GCA_964454655.1 uncultured Planctomycetaceae bacterium
CGACGGTCGCTTGTATACTGTGGCCGGAAGGTCGTTGTTCTTGGACGACGGCATGCGGTTCTTGATTCTCGACCCCGAGTCGGGAGAGCTGATCGCCGAAAAGAAGTACGATGCCCGAGACCCGGCAAGCGGCAAAGAGGTTCAGGAATTCGTAAGCTGGCTGAACATGCCTGCCGCGATGCCCGACATCCTGTCGACCGACGGCAAGCTGCTGTATATGCTTTCGGCGGCCTTCGATTTCGAAGGGAACCGCCTGCCGCTGGAAAAGATGCCCACCAGCGGTAATGCCGACGCCGGCGCTCCCGAACCGTTCGTTCGCCCGGATCGCGTGCATTTGTTCTCGCCGACCGGGTTCACCGACGATACGTGGTGGCACCGAACCTACTGGATCTACGGGAGCGATTTCATCAGTGGCTGGCAAGGGTACTTCCGCGCCGGAATGGCCGTGCCGGCCGGAAGGATTCTCGTGTTCGACGACGATCAAGTGTTCGGCTACGGTCGAAAGCCCAAGTATTATCGTTGGACCACGCCGATCGAGCACCAGTTGTTCGCTGCTCCCAAACCGGGGATGGAGAAAACGGAGCAGCCCTCGGGGCAGACGATTCTCGAGATCGCGCCCACCGAGGCCTTGAGCCCGGCGAACACGCCGTTGACGGTGGAAGCCTGGATTCGTCCGAACCGCCAAAACGGCGTCGTTTTGGCCCACGGCGGTGGAAATCTCGGGTACACCCTCTATCTCGACAAAGGGCGTCCCGTCTTCCAGTTGCGATGGGGCCCGCAGGCGACGACCAAGGTGACCGGCAAGCGATTGGCTCTGGCGCAATGGCATCACGTGGCCGGTGTCGTGACCGCCGAAGGGACCGTCCGACTGTTCGTCGATGGGGCACCCTCCGGACGCGCCGAGGCGCCTCAACTGCTCGCGAAGGCGCCCATGGAAGGGATTTCGATCGGACGCGACGATCGTTCGCTGGTGGGCGACTATGCGGGAGCCGATCCTTTCGACGGAACGATCGACGAAGTCCGTATCTATCATGAATCGCTTTCGCCCGCCGAAATCGCCTCGCATGCCGCCGGCACGGCGCCGTCCCCGACCGATTCGGCGGTGTTGGCGCTTACTTTCGACGGCGAAAAAGTACGAGACGTCTCGCCGGCAAAGAACGCCTGCGATTCGACCGATCCGCAGTTTGCCGAAGGCAAGTTCGGTCGAGCATTGGCGTTCAGCGGCGGCGAGGAGGCCGTGCCCGGCTATCGCGTGCCGCACGAGTGGATTGCCGACTTGCCGTTTTTCGCGCGAGCGATGGTGTTGACCGGCGATGCCTTGTATGTCGCCGGACCGCTCGATTTGGTGAACGAAGAGGAATTGTACAAGGAGATTTCCGATCCGAGTCGTCCCGTGCCCGCGACCTTGCGAGAGCAGGAAGCGGCCTTCGAGGGGCGGAAACCGTCGTATCTTGCCGCGGTTTCGCCGGAGACGGGCGAAATGCTGGGGCGATGGGAGATCCCGGCGACACCGGCCTTCGACGGAATGATCGCTACCGAGGGTCGGCTGTGGATTTCGACCCAGCAAGGCACGCTTCTTTGCATCGAGCCGACGCGTTGACCCGATCGAGACGATTTTCGAGCGTTTCGTGAAAACTCGGCACCGGGAAGGGCGGTCGACGAGACCGTTGCTTCCCGGTTTTTTTGCGCTGTGTCGGGACGGTGAAAACATACCCATGCGCTTGTATGGATCAAGGAACAAAGCGGGCCTGCGCTTCGGCGGTGAATCTAACAGGAAAGAGGCGTGTTCCTGCACGTCGAAAAAATGCTTGACATAATGCATACTCGTGGGTATGTTATCGATCGTTTCGATGACCTAAAAATCAAGTACTGCGAAAAGGGACCGGCATCGTGCCGCGACAAGCTCCGAAAATGCCGCTGCGGTTGACCCAGGCGGCGTTCGATTTGTTCTCCCGGTACGGCATCGACGAGGTTACGATCGACCGGATTGCTGCTCAGGCCGGTGTGACCAAGGGCAGCTTCTACAGTCACTTCACCAGCAAACGCGACATCATTCTCGCGGCCTGCTCGTACTATTACCGGCGCTATCTGCAAGCGGTTCAGCAGGAAGCGGCCACACGGTCCGATCCGGCGGAACGCCTGCGGTCGGTTCTGGCGTACTCGGTGAAAGAGTGCGTCGCCAATCGACAGAACCGCGTGTTTACGACCGAGATTATGACGCTCTCGCAAAAGGACGAGGCGTTTCGTCGAAGTTGGGCGCAGTTCTACGATGCCGTGCGCGAGTTCTACGTGGGCATCGTCGTGGCGGGCAAAGAAGCCGGTGTGTTCGACGTCGCCGATCCTCGATTGGCGGTCGACGTGATGCTGGCCGCCATGGAAGGCATCAAGTTGAGGGCCGGTTTCGAAGCCTACTTGGCCGACGACGACGAGCAGGCAAGGCTCGTGGAATCGCTGTTTCGGATTTGCGCGGGCAAGGCTGTCTCCGTAATGACATAGAGGCGAACGAGCGCCTTCTGTTTTGAGGACCGATAACAATGTTCTGCACAAGCGAAAACGGCAACGCGAGTTGCTTTCAACGCCGGAGGCGTTTCGTC
>CAYVVR010000627.1:0-2589 GCA_964454655.1 uncultured Planctomycetaceae bacterium
CGAACGCCCTCGGGCTTCCTTTGTCGAACGACGGCGGTAACTGATCCGACGTTCCAACGGGCGTCGAATTCACCAGCCGCCGCCGACGGTTTCGCCGCCGGCACGCGTGCACAACGCGGCGAGAATCTTGAGATCCATGGTTTCCCGCAGGAATCGGGCCGATCCGTCGGTCAGCAAGGCATTCGCACCACCGGGATGCTCGCTGCGGATGTCGTTTTCGAAGTCGGGCGCCTGATTGATCGCGTAGGCCTGATCGAACACGTTTCGGCCGTTGATCCACTGGCCATCCTTGAACTCGGAGTCCTCCGAGATGATCAACGTGTTCGAGGTGCCGTCGAGGACGTCGGCGATGCCCAGCGCCCGATCGTACAGCATCATGCCCTTGGGCGGATTGTTCGGGCTCATGATCCGCTCGCCGTAAATGCCGCCGTACAAACACGGTCCGCGGCCGTCGCGCAGATCGTATCCGTTGGGGGCACTAGGGCACACGTACACGTCAAGCACGACGGCGGCCGCCTCGGCGTTTTCGTCCGCGTCGAACGGCTTTCCGGTGTCGATCTTGCGGTACAAGTTCTCTTGTTCGATGAACGGCAAGAGCAACATCGACCAGGCGAATTGACGCCCTTCGGGCCGCATGAACGTGCGGGGTTCGATTCCGCCGGGCGGAAACGTCCCCAGCGCGTCGTGATAGTTGTGAAGCCCCACGCCCATCTGCCGCAGGTTGTTCAGGCACGACGCCCGGCGAGCCGCTTCTCGCGCCATTTGAACCGCAGGCAACAGCAGCGAGATCAAGATGCCGATGATGGCCATCACCACCAACAACTCGACCAACGTGAAGCCGCTGCGAGCGACGACGGGGCGCACACGCCCGGCGCGCGGAAAGCAGAGAGCAAAAGCCCGGATCGTCACAGAAACCACCTACAACGACGAATTCAGCTCGACCGTCTCCGTCCCTCGCAGAGACCGGCAGCCCTGCATTGGTAGGTCTTCTGACTTCCGAGCATCGGTCCGACCCGGCCTTCTCGTCGCGTTCCAATGTTGTACGTCGAGTTGCGACAATGGCCGTCGAGACTGGGCGGACCTTATCGGCGGCAGACAGCCGTCGACACGCTCGGTCACAGCGGCGGGGACCGTTCCGGATTCTCACCGGATTCCCTGTTCGTCGAACCGATCAGCGATCGGCCCGACCACCAATGCCCAATTGTGCAATTCACTGTATCAGGGAAGCCGACCTCGGTCAACAAGCGCGGCGCCCGTTTTTTGCCGGATGCGACTGTCGTTTACCCCACCTCCTATCGAGGGGCATCACGCCAGACGCAGTCCCAGCGGAAGCGACTCGCCGAAGACCATTTTTTCCTCGTCCGCCTCGAGCGTTCCCCCCTCGCGCACCAGCGCGACGAAGTGCTCGGGCGCTTCTTCGCGAGCAAGCCACACGGCGGCCTTTTCCCGCAGTCGCTCGGGCACGTCGCGGTACCGGTCGTCGCACCGTCGCGCCAATTGCATAACGGCGAACGACAACAACGGCCCCGTGTGCGGCGAGTCCATCAAGCGAGCCAGCCAAGCCGAGGCGGTTTCGGCGGGGACGACGCAATTGAGCGGCCCGTAGACCGGAATGCGCGCGCCGAGCCGCCCCAACGTCCAACATACGGCGTCGCGGACCGGTTCCATCCGCCGTTTCGGCATCAAGTCCAACAGCATGTCGCCCAGCTCGATCTTCCACGAAACGGGCAACAATTCGAGCGATCCCAGCAAGCGAAAGATTTCCGCCGTCTCGTGCGTCCCGAAATTGAAGTCGGAACCGCCTTTTCCGCCGGTCGCCTGCTTGTGAAGGCTGCGCAACGCAGAAAACAGCGGCCCGGCAAGCGACTGTTGCTGCCCGGCCGTCAATCCGCCGGCGACGCGCCGCCACAAAATCCACCACTCGCTGCGACACATCGGCCCGGCATGGATCAGGCGTCCTTGAAGTTCTTTCCACGTTTGCTCGACGCGCCAGTCGTCGGCCGAAAGGCCGTATCCGGGACGAAGCGAAAACCCCAGCAAGTTCAACCAACGCGCTTCGTGCACGGGACTTCGACGTCGGCCCGCTTCGCATTCGATGAGCACCGCCCAGATGCGCCGCAACAAAGTGGGCGGCCAGGCGTTACGGTTCATCTCGAGCGCCCGCGAAAGCCGTTTCATCAGGCCTTCGGGTTTGTCTTTGCCCTTGGGACCGAACACGGCCCTGATGAGCGATTCGACGGTGTTCCACGTTTCTTCGTCGAGCAGGCCCTCCATTTCGCCCGCGGTGCGGCGCGCTTCGATTTCGGTGCGGGTCGCCGATCGCACGTCGAATTCCAATCGCCAAGTACGTTTGCCGTCGGCTTCGGCACACCACAGCTCGAGCGTGCCGATTTCGGTCAGCGCCGCGTGCAATTGCACGGGAATCTCGCCGCCTTCGTTTCGCTTGCGGGTTTGCAAAACGGTTCGAATCGGCGGCAGGGCCGTCAATTGTTCTTCTTGGTAATGAACCAACGTCCCCGGCCGATCGGTCAACCGCGTACTCGAATAGAAGATCGGAAACTCGACCGGTTCACCCAAGCGCAATGTGAA
>CAYVVR010000628.1:0-2587 GCA_964454655.1 uncultured Planctomycetaceae bacterium
GACGAAAAACGTTTTGACGATGCCGCGCCGGGAACTATAACAGGAGTGGCTTTTTACCCCGGCACGCATGCCGAAACAGGAGGCGAACGTGGCTGAACGTACCGTTTCGCGACGCCGTTTTCTCGCACGTGCAGCGGCTGCGGGCGCCGTCGCCGCGATGCCGTTACCGCACATTCGGGCGCAACGATATGCCGCAGCAGAGCGGTTGAATGTGGCGCTGGTGGGCGTGAGCGGGCGCGGAGGCTGGTTCGTCGAAGCGATTCCCCGCATCGGCGAAAACGTGGTGGCCTTGTGCGACGTGAACGATCAACGAGCGGCCGACGCCTTCGAGAAGATTCCTCAGGCCAAGCGATTTCGCGACTTTCGGCGGATGTTCGACGCGATGGCCGATACTATCGATGCGGTGGTCGTGGCCGTTCCCGATCATAACCATGCGGTGATCGCAAACACCGCGATCGTGCTCGGTAAGCACGTATACTGCGAAAAGCCGCTGACGCACCACGTGCACGAAGCACGGCACCTGCGGGCAAACGTTCGCAAGTACGGCGTGGCCACGCAAATGGGAAACCAAGGTACCGCAACGCGCGCGTTTCGCGAAGGTGTCGAGATCGTGCAGTCGGGAATGCTCGGTGCCGTCCGCGAGGTGTACATCTGGAAGGACAGCGGCGGACCGGGGCCGGTTCCCATTCCGACCGGGGAACAGCCCGTGCCCGAGTTTCTCGACTGGGACGTATGGCTGGGACCGGCCGCGGAACGTCCCTTCCACGAAAAATGGCTGAAATGGCACACGTGGCGTGACTTCGGTACGGGCAACCTGGGCAATTGGGGATCGCATTCGACGAATATGGCGTTCATGGCCTTGCAGGTGGATCGGCTTTGGGAAGCCGATGCCTTTCCGCGAGCCGACCGGCGCGTTATCAAGGTGGTCGCCGAGGTCGACGCGAGAACACAGACGTCCTTTCCGAGGTGGGAGCGCGTGCGATGGTTCGTGCCTGCCCGGGGCGACTTGCCGCCGGTCGTGTTCGATTGGTTCAACGGTAGCCGAGCACCGGGACGACGCGAACACGTTGAATCGATCTTGGGCCGAAGACTCGATTGGGGCGATGCCGGAGAACGCCGCTGGGCCGATCACGGCGGATGTGTGATTCGCGGCGAAAAAGGTCTACTCAAGGCCACCGCGCACAATTCCGAATACGTGTTGCTGCCCGAGGATCGCTTCGCCGGCGCAACATTGCCGAAACCGTATTTGCCCCGATCGGGAAGCCACGAACGGGAGTGGACGGCTGCCTGTAAGGGTGGCCCGACGCCGATGTCGCATTTCGATTACGCCGGTCGTCTGATCGAGTTCTTGATGCTCGGGAACGTCGCCACGCTGTTTCCCGAAATCGAGCTCGAATACGATCCGGTCGAAGGGACGATCCGCAATCATCCGCCGGCCGATGCCGCCTTGCATCGCGAGTACCGCCGAGGGTGGTCGCTCGCTTGAGTGGGTAGAGGGTCGGTCGTCGCGTTCTCCACGAAAACGATAACCAAAGCCGAGGTGTCGCATGAAACCGAAGAAAGGCGAGATTCGAAACATGGCAGAATGTGTGCGTCGGCGAATTGCCGTTTTCGGAACGCTTGTGTTGCTGGGCACGATGCTTGGGGCGACGTCGCAGGCTGTATCGGCCCGGCAACCGGCGGGACAAACGTCGCAGCGCCCGCCGAATATCGTGCTGATCATGGCCGATGATCTTGGTTACGCCGAGCTTGGTTGTTACGGCCAGAAGAAGATTCGGACACCGAACCTCGATCGGATGGCTGCCGAAGGGATGCGCTTCGTGCAATTCTATGCCGGGGCGCCGGTGTGTGCCCCTTCGCGATGCGTGTTGATGACCGGCAAGCACCTGGGACATGCCGCCGTGCGCGACAATTCGGAACTGCGTCCCGAGGGTCAATGGCCGTTGCCCGATGAAGAGATCACCATCGGCGAGGTGCTTTCGGCCCGCGGTTACGCGACGGCGGCCATCGGCAAGTGGGGCTTGGGCGCACCGACGACGACGGGTGATCCGAACCGGCAAGGATTCGACCTGTTTTTCGGGTACAACTGTCAGCGGCATGCGCACAACTTCTATCCGAGTTGGTTGTATCGCAATCACGAGCGCGTGCCCTTGAACAATCCGGAGTTTTCGCCGCACCAACGCTTTCCGGCCGATGCCGATCCGAATGATCCGGAGGCCTATCGCCAATACGTAGGCAACGACTACGCCCCGGATCGCATGTTGGCCGAGGCGATTCGTTTCGTGCGAGAAAACCGGGATCGACCGTTCTTCTTATACTTTCCGACGACGGTTCCGCACTTGGCCCTTCAGGTGCCGGAAGACTCGTTGCGCGAGTATCTGGGCAAGTTCCCCGAAACACCGTACCTAGGCGATCGCGGATATTTGCCGTGCTATGCACCGCGGGCGACGTATGCGGCGATGGTGACACGAATGGATCGCGACATCGGCCGGTTGCTCGACGAGTTGAAACGGCTGGGCCTCGAGGAAAACACGCTGGTGGTCTTCACGTCGGACAACGGGCCCACCCACGGGCGAGGCGGCGGACC
>CAYVVR010000629.1:0-2569 GCA_964454655.1 uncultured Planctomycetaceae bacterium
ACATGATCCTTACCTTCTGACGAAGCTCGCGGCCATACGAATTGCCTAAGACCGACGAAAAAGGGCCGAGACGTTCATCTCGGCCCTTTCGGCATTTCTTGTGTCGGCGAAGCGGGGAGTGATCAAGCAGGTTGAAGGATCTGAAGTTGCATGCCCACGACGATATCCTTCACTTCTTTGCGGTATTCGAGCATGTGCGGGGCCATGAGGTGCTTTTCCAACGCCTCGACCGATGCCCACTTTTCAACCACCACGACCACGTTGTCTCGCGGCGGTCCTTGTGCTGGAATGTTGGTCGGCAGATCGATCATGGGGCCGTATTCGAGGCAGCCTTCCTCGGCGTGGACTTTCGGGACGAGAGCTTTGAATTTTTCGAGAAATGCTTCTCGCATGCCCTCTTTCACTTCGATCGTGGCAAGCACGCAAATCATGAAGAACCTCCGTTGATGTAAGGGTGACGGTCGGACGAAAACTCATCGATCGGAGAGAGGGAGATTCCGGTTCAGCCCCCAATCGTGACCGATTGAATCGCATATTTTTCGATTGCCGCGAGATCGGGACAGATTCCGATGCCGGACGCTTGTTCCAGGACGACTTCCAATCGACCGTCTTCGTTTTTTTCCACCGTCAACGGCGGTGCGAGATCGTCCGGAAGCAACTCGTCCAAGGGATAGAAGTCGGCCGGATAACAGAAGTTTTCTTTTCCGGCTAAGGCGTAGATGGTCCGCAAACCGAGGGGCGATTGGAGATTCGCGCCCGCATAGCAAGGTGTACACTCTTCGTGGGCCGCGTCGTGGACGGCCGAAGCTGGGGTGAGTCCTCCCAGACGGCCGGGATTTACATTGAGGAATCGACCGCTGTGGAGTTCCAACGCCATGTCGGCCGTTTCGGGAGTCGTGATCGATTCGTCGAGGCAAACCGGTGTCGCAATCGTTTCTTGGACCATGGCATGGCCGACGAGGTCTTCGGGCGGAAGCGGTTGCTCCAAGAACCGAAGCTGAAAATCGTCCATGCGGCACAAGATTTCCATGTGATCCAGCCGCAAGGCCCCTTCCACATCGCCATGAAGATCGACCCCGGGAAACTCGGAGCGAACCACGTTGAGCATCGAGGTGTCCCAACCGGGCCGAATTTTCAAGCCCAATCGTCCCGCTCCCCGTTCGACCGCTTGGTGCAAGGCAGCCAGGAAATCGTCCACCGGCTCGAAACGATCGAAGGTTTCGCCGACGGGAATTCGGGTACGTTTGGCCTTCAGCAATTCGTAGAGCGGCTTTTCCTGTTTGCGGGCACGCAGATCCCACCAGGCAAAATCCAATGCGGCCTTTGCGTAGCGGTGTCCTTTGATGAACTCGACAAGTTTGTGCAGGTCGTCGGCCGATTCGAGTTCGACACCGAGGACGCGAGGGGCGAGGATGTCTCGTAGGACGGCGAAAACGCCCGCCGCCCATTCGTGGGAATGCATCGGCAGATCGCCCGGGGCCGTTTCTCCCCAGCCGACCGCATCACCCGAATGCGCGGCCACCACGACGGTTTCGAGCCGCTCCAACGGCGGAAAATTCTCGACGAAGGGAACCGGCTCTCGCGGAATCGGCTTCCTCAGCGGTACGGAAAGGTGATAGACGTCGATCCGATCGATCCTCATGAGGCTTTTCCTTTAGGTGGTGCGAGCGAGATCGTGCGTCGTGCGTCCGGCGATCTCGAGTGCCTTGAGCAATCCGCGTGCTTTGTTGAGCGTTTCATTCCATTCGTTGGTCGGTTGGCTGTCGGCGACGATTCCGGCTCCGGCTTGGACGTAGGCCGTATCGCCCTGGATCACGATCGTGCGCAACGCGATACACGTGTCCATGTTTCCGTTGAAATCGAAGTAGCCGACGGCTCCCGCGTACGGGCCTCGCCGATGCGGCTCGAGTTCGTCGATGATCTCCATGGCACGAACCTTCGGCGCACCGGAGACGGTTCCGGCCGGCAGGCACGCTTGCAAGGCATCGAAGGCCGTCTTGCCGGGCGCGAGAACCCCGTTCACGTTCGAGGTGATGTGCATCACGTGACTGTAGCGTTCGATCGTCATGACGTCGGTCAATTCGACCGACCGGAATCGGGACACCCGCCCGATATCGTTGCGTCCCAAATCGACCAGCATCACGTGCTCGGCACGTTCCTTCGGATCGGACAGTAGTTCTTCGGCCAGGCGTTGGTCTTCTTCTTCGGTGGCGCCTCGGCGACGAGTCCCGGCCAACGGGCGCGTCGTTACGTGGCCGTCGACCACCCGCACCATGATTTCGGGGGAACTGCCGACCAGGGTGACGCTGGGTGACCGTTGATAAAACATGAACGGGCTGGGGTTTACGACACGCAGCACGCGATAGATGTCGAAGGGGTGTGACTTCAACGGTACGGCCAGCCGCTGACTGATCACGACTTGGAAGATGTCGCCGGCACGGATGTATTCAACGCATTTGCGGACGGCCTCTTCGAATCGTTCTTGCGTGAAGTTCGATGTGTATTCGATTTGCGGGTCGCCCGTGGTGTCTATGTCGAGCGGCTTCAGCGAACACGGCGTATCCGACAA
>CAYVVR010000630.1:0-2566 GCA_964454655.1 uncultured Planctomycetaceae bacterium
GCGAGAATCCGAGGGCGGCTCAAGAAAAGCAAACGGGGCGAGCAGAAAGGGTCACAGCCAAGGCCGTTGTGGGGGATAGGGCCGGGGTTAGAGAACCCAATCGCGGTGGCTCGCCCCGATGCGATACCGGATTTCAGCTTGTAGCGCAGCCGAGAATTCTCTTCTCGACTTTGCTATAAGATACCCAATCGTTCGGCCGAGTTCCAGCCCCAATACAAACTTTGCGCAGAAAAATATCAGAATTTTACCAATCCCCCGCAAGATACCCCACCTGCAGGAGGGTGGCATGTAAGTTTCGTTGTTCAGCCCCGTCTGTCTGTTTAGGATGCACCGATGCCTCGACGGGGCCGCGTGCGGTAGCTTTCGCGGCTGCGCGGAACGTCTGTCTTGTCGAATTTGGGAGAGCCCATGTCGGAGACGGCTGCGACACGACTGGATCCGGAAAGCTGGGTCGACAGGTACGGCGACCTGTTGTTCCGCTATGCGTATTCCCGGTTGCGCGATGCCGAGGCCGCCGAAGAGGTCGTTCAAGAGACCTTTTTGGCCGCGATGAAGGCGATCGATCAGTTCCGGGGCGAAGGATCGGAGCAAGCTTGGCTGATGACGATTCTGCGACGCAAGATCGTCGATCATATCCGCAAGCGGCGGCGTGAGTCGGCTCGCGGCGGCGAATGGGAAGGCGATCCCGCCGAAACCTTCTTCGACCGGTCGGGCAACTGGCGCGTCGATCCGCGGCTGGGGAAAAACCGCCCCGACGCGGGAATGCGGCAGCGCGAATTTTGGGCGGTGTTGCGGGAATGTCTGTCTGCGTTGTCGCAACGACAGGCCGACGCCTTCACGCTCCGCGAGCTGGAAGAGCTGTCGAGCGAGGAGATTTGCGAAACGTTGGGGATCACCAGTTCCAACCTTTGGGTCTTGTTGCACCGCGCCCGGTTGCAACTGATGCGATGTTTGAAAGGGCATTGGCTCGACTGAGTCACCCGGCGCTTCAAGGTGGAGGAATTCCGATGTTGCGGTGTCGCGAGGTTTCGGAACTGGTGTCGCGGTCGTTGGACGAACCGCTGCCGTTGATGACGCGCCTACAGGTCGCGTTCCATTTGGCCATGTGCGGCATGTGTCGGGGCTTCGCCCGGCAACTTCGGTGGTTGCGGGATCTCGTTCGGCGCGAAGCCGATGAGAAACTACCGCCGGCGGATGAGCGGGACCATCTTTCCGAAGCGGCCAAGGATCGAATCAAAAACGCGATGCGTCGCCCCCCTTCGGATGAGTGATTCGTTCCGGTGCTCGGGAGCGGAAATTTCCCGGGCGGCCGGTTGACGAAAGGCGACGTGCCGTTGTACACTTGTACACACTGCCGTTGCCGGTCCTGCAAGGAGCTTCCGATGGCCTCGACGCATCCTCTTACCAAGCGCCAGCAAGAAGTCTACAACTTCATTCGCGACAAGATCCATTCCCGCGGTTACGGCCCGACCGTCCGTGAAATCGCCGATCATTTCGGCATTCGCTCGCCCAACGGGGTGATGTGTCACCTGCGGGCGCTGGAGCGCAAGCAACTGATCGTTCGCGAGCCGAACCGGTCGCGGGCGATTCGTTTGGCCCAAGAGTCGGCCGTACCTTCCTCGTCGAAACACCGGTCGCGACCGTCGTTGCCGTTGCCGTTGGTCGGTGAAGTAGCCGCCGGTACGCTCCACGAGGCCATCGAGCAAAGCGAAGAAATCGATCTGGCCGACCTGTTCGACAATTCCGACGGCGAACTGTTCATGCTCCAGGTACACGGCGAATCGATGATCGAGGCGCAAATCGCCGACGGCGACTACGTGGTCGTGCGCCGGCAACCGACGGCCGATCGCGGGCAAATCGTCGTCGCCCTCACCGAGGACAACGAAGCGACCCTCAAACGCTGGTTCCCCGAAAAGAACCGCATTCGACTCGAACCGGCGAACCGCTCGATGAAGCCGATCTACGTGAAAAGCGCCCAAGTGGTCGGCGTCGTGGTGGGGGTGATCCGCGCGATTCGTCAATAATCGCCGATCGCCGGTCCAGCCGGGCGTTGGTCGCGCACCGGGCGGAAACGTCTCACTGATCGATGTCGAACTTCCGCATTTTGCGGTACAAGTTCGAGCGGTGCAGGCCGAGACGGTCGGCGGCCTCGCCGATATTCCCGCCGGTTTGTCGCAGTACTTGTAAGATGTACGCGCGCTGGAAAAGGTCGGTCGCCTCTTGCAGGGTCAAGTTCGGCGGCACGTTGCCTGTCGGAGCGCCTCCCGGCGTGAGGATGAACGCGATGTCGTCGGCTTCGACCGTCTCTTTCGGCGACAGGTACGCCAATCGCTCCATCAGGTTTCGCAACTCGCGGACATTGCCCGGCCACGAATGTTCGCGCAGCTTTTTCTTGGCGGCTTCGGTGAGGACCGGCGCTGGGCGTCCGGCACGCTGCGAGAATTGCCGCAGAAAATGCTCGGCCAACAAGATAATGTCGCCGCCGCGCTCGCGCAACGGCGGCAGGTCCAGCTTGACGACACACAACCGAAAGTACAGGTCTTCGCGAAAACGCTTTTCCCGCACC
>CAYVVR010000631.1:0-2523 GCA_964454655.1 uncultured Planctomycetaceae bacterium
CTACCGCCTGTTGGGCGACGATTTGATCACTTGCGTTTCGGGCGGTACATGTCCGTCGCCGTACCGTAGAAGACCTCGCCCGCAAACCCCAAGGTTTCGCACAAAGTCGGGTGCGGATGGATCGATTCGGTCACATCGCGAACCGAGGCCCCCATTTCGATCGCGAGGACGGCCTCTCCGATCAAGTCGCCTGCACCGACGCCGACGATTCCACAACCCAAGACGCGTTCCGAGGTGGGATCGACAAGCCACTTCGTAAGGCCTTCGGTTCGCCCGACCGCCTGGGCCCGCCCGCTCGCCCCCCAAGGGAAAACGGCCGTTTCGTACTCGACGCCTTTGGCCTTGGCCTCGGTTTCCGTCAGGCCCGCCCATGCGATTTCCGGATCGGTGAACACCACAGCCGGAATCGCGCGCGGCTCGAACGCAACCGCGTGTCCGGCCAATCCCTCGACCGCCGTCCGACCTTCGTGAGCCGCTTTGTGGGCAAGCATCGGTTGCCCGGCCACGTCGCCGATCGCAAGAATCGCCGGTTCAGCCGTTCGGAGCTGCGAATCGACCTTGATGAATCCGCGCTCGTCGATTTCGACCTTCGTATTTTCGAGTCCTAGATTCTCGGTGTTCGGTCGACGGCCGATCGACACCAGTACGTAGTCGTACTTTTCGACGCGGGTACCGTCGCCATCCTCGAGCGTCACTTCGATCTTCTTGTTCTTTTCGACGAGCGATACCACTTTCGTGTTCAGATGAATCGCTTCGAAGCGTTCTTTCAACCGCTTCGCCAAAGGACGAACCAAATCGCGATCGGCACCGGGCAACAGGCCCTCGGTCAACTCGACGACGCTCACTTTGCTTCCAAGGGCCGCATACACGGTTCCCAACTCCAAGCCGATGTACCCGCCGCCGACGACGAGCAATCGCTTGGGCACCTCGGGCAAGGCCAATGCCCCGGTCGAATCAAGGACGCGTTCGCTACCGATTTCGAAGGCGGGAATCGCCGTGGGGCGAGAACCGGTCGCGATAATGCAGTGCTGAAACCGAAGCGTTTCGTCTTCCAACTTGGTGTCGCCCACCGGTTGCAGACGCAAAGTATTGCCGTCGACGAAGGTCCCGCGTGCTTGAATCACACGCACTTTGCGTTTTTTGGCAAGTTGCCCCAAACCTCCGCTGAGCGTGTCGATAACTTTGTCTTTTCGCGCCCGAACGGCATCGAGATCGATCTTCGGCTTTCCGTAGGCGACTCCCCATTGCGAAAGCTCCGAAGCCTCTTCCATCACCTTGGCCACGTGCAACAGAGCTTTCGAAGGGATACAACCACGCAGCAAGCACACGCCGCCGAGCCGTCCCTCCTGATCGACGATGACGACGTCCATTCCTAAATCGGCGGCCAGAAACGCTGCCGCATAACCGCCGGGCCCACCGCCCAACACCACGAGTTGTGCTTCCATCCTTCTTTCCCGTTATTTTCTTGACCGTACTTATCGTCGTTTGCAGAACAATTCGGTCGATGCTCTCGGCATCGGCAGATGCCGCCGTTCCTTCAACGCGTCATCCGACAAGCAACAATTTGCCGGGCGACTGAAGCCAGTCGATGACTTCGTTGAGGAATCTCGCGGCCGTAGCTCCATCGACCAATCGATGATCGTAAGAGAGGCTCAACGGCATCATGAACCGAGGGACAACCTGCCCATCGCGCACGACGGGCATCCAGCGGGACCGACCGACCAACAAAATCGCCACCTCGGGATGATTCACGATCGGCGTGCTGTAGGTTCCGCCGACCGCCCCCAAGTTGCTCACCGAGAACGTCCCGCCCCGCAAGTCGTCGAGCGTGAACTCGGTGTTACGCGCCTTGCGAGCCACCTCGGCAACAGCCGTTGCAATTTGCGGAATCGACATGCGATCGACGTTCCGAATTACCGGCACGACCAAGCCCCGCGGCGTGTCGACCGCCACGCCGATATTGACATATTCCTTGTAGACGATCTCCTCGTTTTCATCGTCGATCGAAGCATTGACTGCCGGATGGTGACGTAACGCCAACGCCACCGCCTTCAAGATGAAGGGCATCGACGTCAACTTCAGTCCCGGTGCGATGAAATCGGGCGGAACGCTTTTGCGGACGGCCTCCAGATCGGTCACATCGGCATCGTCGAAATTCGTCACTCGCGGAACGGTCGTCCACGATTTCATCATCTGTGTCGCGATCGTCTTGCGGATCTTGGTCATGCGATCGCGGCGGACGGGCCCCCACGCATCGGTATCGGGTTCGCCGGGCGGCACGACCGGTCCGGCTGCCGCGACGCCGACGTTCTTCCCTTGCGCGGCCGCTTGAACGTCTTCCGGGGTGATGCGACCGTGTTTTCCCGTTCCCGTCACCGACTGCAAATCGACGCCCAACTCGCGTGCCAAACGACGGGCTGCCGGTCCGGCCGGGATCGGTCCACTTCGCGTAGGAACGGCAGGCGGCGCAGCGGGAGGAACGGGAGCGCTCGCAGGTTGCGGCGGCGTCGGTGGTGTTGCCTG
>CAYVVR010000632.1:0-2523 GCA_964454655.1 uncultured Planctomycetaceae bacterium
AGCAAACGACGTCCTCCAGCGAACTTACGGCCTGAACGTTCCCGAGTATTCGGTCAACAGCCGTTTGAGCCGACGGCTCGAGAACAAATTGGCGTATGCCGCGCGCGCCACCGAGGTCGAAATTCGGTTCTTCCATTCCAACTTGGAACCGCCGCTTGTGCCGTACGGCCTCGGCCCCGACATGACGGAGTTCGCCTACAACGAGATCGGTTTTCAAGACCCGATCACCGTTACCGTCCGCCATTACATGGCCCTGCTGCCGGGACCGGGACGCCTGTTGGCAAAGCCTATCGACACTTCCGACGGAAACGTCGATTCCGTGGCCGCTTCGATTCAGCAAACCGACGGCCTTTACGTCTATCCGCTCGAAGCTTCGATCGTGTTGGGAAACGAAGGCGAAAAATCGGTGCTCCCGTATCGCTATTTCCTGTATTAGAAGCCCGAAAACGCGCGCGCCACGTGTGGCGTGTTACCCGTTGGCAACAACTGCAATCCGCAGAGTCCAGAAAGCCGAACCGATGGCTCGTGGAAGCCCGACCAATTCGAAATTAGCGACAAGGCGACACGGTGTCCGTCGTTATCGCGTGACGATGGTGGTGGCCGAGCAACTTTGTCGGTTGCACGCCGATCAGCGGGGCGTGATGAGTATCGTCTCGGTGTTCACGCTGCTGTTGTTGACGATCTTGCTCGGCATGGTCATGAATGTCGGCCGCGCCGTGGACGGCAAGATCCGGTTGCAAAATGCGGCGGATGCGGCCACGTATTCCGGCGGGGCGGTCATCGCACGCGGCATGAACGCGCTGGCGTTCACGAATCACCTAATGTGCGACGTGTTCGCCTTGACGGCGTTCATGCGTGAAGCACGCGATCGCAACGCCGAACAATTCGTCCCGGCGATTTTGGATGCTTGGGAGGCGGAAGGCCCCGTGTTCGGCACCTCGGGATTTCCGAAGTTTGAAGCCTTGGCTCCGGCAATCACACAAAAGGTTCCCTTGGAACGGCAACTGGTTCAGTCGTTCGGCGATTGGGGGGCCGCGGCGTCCGCTATGATTCTGCCTACGCTGGAATACATTTTGGCGAACGAGCTGATACCGGAATATCAGCGGTCGGTCGTCGCTACGTTTCCCGACATGGCCCAGGCGGCCGTTCTGGAAACCGCTCGCCGACACGGCAACCCCGACAACGGCCGCGGCGAGCTTCTGGGAGTCTTGTGGCGCACGAACGGTGTGCCCGTCGGCGGAAGCTACGAATATTTCGATCGTACGCTGCCGGTCGTCGATCCCGTACTCGACATGATGCCGAATCAAGCCGAGTATCTGGCCCGCGCCCGCGACCAACGCAAGTCGTTGGCCCGCCGATACCTGAATGCTTGGAACAACGAGGCGATGCGATTCTTCGACCGCGAAGCGAAGATGTCGCAGTTCGGTTCGTTGTGGCGATCGTTCACCTGCGGGCAACTGGAACAACTGCTGGAAGAACACGAATTCACCAACCTGCCGTTTCTGATCCGCACGGAAAAAGACGACGTCGTCGATTCGACGGCCCACCTGGAAGAGGAATTCACGTTCCTCGGTGTCGTTTACTGGGAACCGATGCGTCCTATCTTTCCCGGTTTTTTCAGTCATACGCTCGACAGCGACAGTATCGCGTACGCTCAAGTGCGCGTGTTCGTGCCGAGGCGGCGCCTCGTTTGGTTGTACGATCCGCCCGGCGGAGGCGGACCGCAGTTGATCGGCGGTATCCCCGGCGATTTTCCCGAACTTCCCGGCGACGAGCCGGAAGAACCCGTCGATCCCGAAAGCGGGCACTGGTACGTCGGTCGAGAACGCGTCCCGGAAGCGTGGAACTTGTTGACGCAACACTGGACGACGAACCTCGTGCCGGCCACCAGTCCGGCGTGGCCGACCGTTTTGCAAACCCAGCCGACGCTCCCGGTGTTTGCCGGTCGCCAGATTCGATTACCGAATTTGAGTGGACTGGACGCCGACGACTTACAACAAATCAGTCCGCATTGACGCGGGTAGAACCACCGTTATGACTCGTAACCGATCGCCGCAACCGCGAACCTCAATCGAGCGCAGGCAGAAGCTTCGCAACTTCAGCCGGTGCACAACGCGAACGGTCCGCAAGGGACTTGCGCCCCTCGAATTCGTGTTGGTCATCCCGCTGCTTTTGTTCGTGATGGCCTTGATGATCAACTACGGAACGGTCGCCGGCTGGCGCGTCCGTGCGTTGGGCATGTCGCGCCACGCCGCGTGGCAGTCGCGTCATCCACGGAGCATGTCGCGGTCGCCGCGACCGGACTACTGGCCCGCCTCGGCCAACGTCGATTCGGGCGGTGCGGCCGACGCCCCTTCGCTGGATTTTCCCGCGGTCGATCTACCCGTCGTCCGAGGGCCGACAGTCGGCGATTTCGGCGTCCGGAGTGGACTTTTGGATCCGTCGCGGGGCATCCGTCGCGGTTCGGCCTCCATGGATCGCGATTTTCCGTTGTTGCCGTCGATGGGGCCGTATCATCTGCGT
>CAYVVR010000633.1:0-2512 GCA_964454655.1 uncultured Planctomycetaceae bacterium
GCATGGACTTGTACTACCGGCTCAACATGCTGAGTTTTCATTTGCCGCCGTTGCGTGAACGGCCGGCCGATATCGAATTCTTGACCCGCAAATTTGCCTTGGACCACGCCCGCAACCTGCGGATTCCGCTCGATCGGATCGATCCGGAGGTGTTGGCGGCGCTCAAACAGTACCGGTGGCCGGGAAACATCCGAGAGCTGGAAAACGTGATTCGGCGGGCGGTACTCTACTGCCGCGACGGCGTGCTGCGATTGGCCGATTTGCCCAGCTTTGTTCGGCAAGGCGGCGAGGGGGCGTCGGCGACGACGGGCGATCCGATCACCTCGCCCGGTAAGACCTTGGAAGAACGCGTGGACGAGGTCGAACGGCTGATCATCGAAGAGGCCCTGCGACGTCACGGCTACCACCGTGCCGAAACGGCCAAGGAGCTTGGGATCAGTCGTGTCACCTTGTACCACAAAATGAAAAAGTACGGCATGGTGACCGGCCGCAAACGCGCCGGACGCTCCCGCGACTGAGCGACGACCCGACCGGGAGCGATGGCCGTGAAACCGCGTACCGTCCGCACGATCCGCGACAAGGAAGTCGAACTTCGCCCCGTCGTTTCGCTCGGGCGCCTGCCTGTGTTGGACGCGGGCCGAACGGCGGCGATCGTGGTCGTCTTGGCAGCGTGGTTCGTCGGTAGCTTGTTTCCGCTGAATCACACCGATCTTTGGGGACATTTGGCGTTTGGACGCTGGATCGTCGAACATGGACGCTTGCCGCACGCCGATCCTTTTCGTTCGTTTCTTCCGCCGGATGCGCCGTTTGCGAACATTCCTTGGCTTGCGCAGGTCGCGGGGTACGTGACGTACGACCTGTTCGGGCCGATGGGCTTGCGAGCGGGACATGCGTTTCTCGTCGCCTTGATCACGGCCCTGTTGATGGGGGCGGTTCGTGCCGCAAAAGGCCGTTGGGGAGTCGCGGCGGCGACAGGCGGCGCATTCTTGTTCATGAGCCTGCCGGTGATCGGCACGATCCGTCCGCAGTTGTTCGGCATGGTCGGGGCGGCGGCGACCTTGGTGGCGGTTGAGTCGCTTCGACGGTCGTCCAAGCCGCTGTTTTGGCTGCCGCCGCTGTTTGCGCTGTGGGCGAATCTGCACGGTTCGTTTCCGATCGGTTTGGGGATGTTGGGAGCGGCCTGGTGCGCAGAAGTCGTCGCGTGGTTCGCGTCGCGCGGCGCGAACGCGAAACCGCGTTCGATACGGGAAGGCACGGCGGAACGAACGATTCTCTTGCGGCGATACACGCTAGCTGGAATCGTCGGGGCCGCGGCGGTGTGCTGCCATCCGATGGGCGTGCATCTTTGGCCTGCGGTATTGGGATTCGGGCAAAATCGCAACCTGGCCGCGATCGCCGAATGGCAACCGTTGTCGCCGGCGAGCTTTTCGGGCGTGGTGTTCGCAGGCTCGCTCGTGCTGACGGCGGTGAGCGTTTTCGCCGTTGCGGCGGCTGGAAACGATCGCGCGTCGGGCGGGCGATGGTGGGGGCGAATCGGGCGCGTGCTTCCCGCGAGATACCTCTGGATGTTGCCGGTTTTGGGCGTCGCGACCGTTTCGGCCCTGCGCATGTATGCCTGGTGGACGCTGGTGTGGCCCGTGGCGATTGCCTTCGCGTGGCAGGCCTACGGTACGCGAGTCGAAGTATCGTCCGAGAAAGAGAGTCAAGAAAGACTTCCGGGACACCCGTCGGGCGGGCGGGGATGGGCCGTCGTGGCGGTGACGCTGGTCGTTGTGTTGTTGTGGTCGCCGGTGACCCGGGCGATTTGGACGACGCCCGAGCCGAAGGCCGTCTTTTCGAAGAACACGCCCCTTCGCGTCGGGGCATTCGCGGCCGAAAAGGGGCTTCGCGGCCGTTTCTTTGCGCCCGTCGATTGGGCGGACTATCTACTGTGGACTTGTCACGGGCGTATGGAGCCGCTCGTACATTCTCATGTCCACATGACGCCCGAGCCGTTGTGGATGGCCTACTTGGCCCTAGAGAGGGGGGATCCCGGGTGCGAGGCGACGCTGGACCGCTACGACGTGCGGTATGTCGTCCTCGATCTCACCCGGCACGAGCGGTTGGCCAAACGGCTGTCGGAAGGGCCGAGCAGTCGTTGGGAGGTCGTCTACCGCGATGAACAATCCCTCGTTCTGAGGGCTAACCCGGCGCGTTGACGTGCCGGGCAAAACGCGATAGGGGGGCCAACGGCTTTCGTATTTTCGCTGTGGCTGGTCCTTTAGAGGGGTGAATTCGCGGTCTACGGGCTAGTTGTTTGTCTTGCTGGGCCGTCCGAATGAGGGGTTTTGGCGTCCTATAATGTCTATTTGTCGCATGTTCTTTAGATTTTCTGTTTTGACATTCGGGTGCAGTTGATTAGGATGAGAAGCTGGAAGAGGTGATGCGAGTTCGCCGGTTTTATGCGTCCGGCCGACTTCGCGGAATGAGATGAGGCACAATCCTTTTTTGATGGGGCTCCTGTGATGAAACA
>CAYVVR010000634.1:0-2509 GCA_964454655.1 uncultured Planctomycetaceae bacterium
GTTTCCAGCAGCTCCAAATGGGGGAATGCAGCAGCCGGCAATGAGAATGAGTCTCAGTACAACGCGGCATGATCGAACGTGCCGCGACACTCGCGGGACGGGGCAGGCAGGGTGACCGGTCGGTGTGAGGCGGCCGTTTCAAGAGACGAGGCGTAACAACGTTAGGAATCGAGCGGGAACGAGGTTCGCGTGATGGCGGTGGCTGTCGGAAAGAAGAAGTTCACGGTTGCGGTGATCGGCAATCCGAACACCGGCAAATCGACGTTGTTTTCGGCGCTGGTCGGCGTGCGGCAGCGAGTCGGCAATTATCCGGGCGTCACCGTCGAAAAGCGGCTCGGACGATTCGAAGTGAACGGCAAGACGTTCGAGTTGGTCGACCTTCCCGGTTTGTACAGCTTGGCGCCGCGCTCACGCGACGAAATGGTCGCCGTCGACGTCCTCTTGAATCGGTTCAGCGATTGCGATCCGGTCGACCTTGTGTTGTGCATCGTCGATGCCTCGAATCTCGAACGCAACCTGTATCTGGTGACCCAAGTCTTGGAGTTGGGCGTTCCGGCGGTCGTTGCCGTCAACATGCTCGACGTGGCCGAAGCAAAGCACGTTAAGCTCGATCTTGAGAATCTCGCCGCGAAGTTGGGTGTTCCGGTCGTCGGGGTGCAGGCGAACGTGCGACGTGGAATCGACCGGTTGCGGGAGGTCTTGGAACATACGGCCGAAAATGCGACCGTATCGAATGCCTATTGTTGCCGTTTTCCCAAGGCGTTCGAGGAAGAGGTTACCGCCCTGGCGACCGACATCGCAAAAGCCGAGCAGTTTCGACGCATTTTGTCGCTGCGGGATGCGACCCGACAATCCGAAACCGGGGAATCGGACGAGGCCCAACGCAAATCGTCGGTTTCGCCCGGCGTGGAGCGTTACTTGGCGGTTCGTCTCTTGCTGGACGTATCGGGCTTTCTGGCTCAATCCCTGGGAATTCATGCCGAAGATCCTTGGCTTGTTCGATTGCAGGAAGCACGTGAACGACTGAAAGACAGGGGGATTCGGATCCCGGGAGTCGAACCGGAAATCCGTTACGCCTGTGTGCGTGAACTGCTCGCCGATGCAGTCGAGATTCCCGATCGGTATCCGACGACGCTTTCCGACAAGATCGACGCCGTGTTGACCCATCCCGTATTGGGGTTGGCGGTCTTTGCCGTCGTTATGACGACGATGTTCCAGGCGATTTTCGCCGGGGCCGACCCGTTGATCGGCTTGATCGAGTCGGCCGTGGGATATGTCGGCGATGCGGCGGCTTCGGTGGTCCCCCCCGGGCCGTTGCAAAGCCTGCTGGTCGATGGCGTCATCGGCGGGGTAGGGGCGGTGATCGTCTTTTTGCCGCAAATTCTGATCCTGTTCGTGTTCTTGGCCGTTTTGGAAGATTGCGGTTACATCGCCCGCGCTGCGTATTTGATGGATCGCTTCATGGTACGCCTCGGTCTGTCGGGTAAGGCGTTCATTCCGATGTTGTCGAGCTTCGCGTGTGCCGTGCCGGGGATCATGGCGACGCGAACGATCGAAAATGAACGCGACCGGTTGACGACCATCTTGGTGGCGCCGTTGATGACGTGTTCGGCGCGGTTGCCGGTGTATGCCCTGTTGATTGCCGTGTTCGTGCCCGATGTGCGTTACTTGGGGGGCTGGATCGGGCTGCAAGGGCTTGTGTTGACGGCCCTGTATCTACTCGGGATTGCGGCCGCGGTGTGCGTGGCTTTTCTCTTGCGACGCACCTTGTTACGTGGTCGCAGCACGGCATTCGTCATGGAATTACCTTCGTACAAGCTGCCCGATGTCGGGACGGTCGTGTGGCGCGTTTTGGAACGCGGTTGGGTATTCCTACGATCGGCCGGAACCCTGATTTTCGCCACGTCCATCGTCGTGTGGGCGCTTTTGTATTATCCGCGTCCGGTCGAAGTCGAAGCACCGTTTGCTGCGCGGCGTGCCGAGTTGACCGCGGCCCTCGAGTCGCTCCCTCGCGAATCGGCCGATCGCTTGGCCGTCGAAGCCGAGTTGGAAAGGCTCGAACGCGAGATCGACATGGCCTATCAACATCAAAGCTGGTTGGGACGTATGGGGCGATACATCGAACCTGTCGTGCGACCGGTAGGGTGGGATTGGCGAATCGGTACGGCCGTGCTGGCCTCGTTTCCGGCGCGCGAAGTCGTCGTGGCGACGCTCGGGGTGATGTTTCACTCGACCGGCGAACCCGTCGACGGCGAGGGTGATTCACCTCTGCGACAGAGCTTGCGAACGGCCACCTGGGAAGGAACCGATCGGCCCGTGTTCACGCTGCCGGTCGCCCTTTCGATCATGGTCTTCTACGCCTTGTGCGCGCAGTGCGTGGCCACGCTGGCGGTCATCCGACGTGAGACGGGAAGTTGGCGTTGGCCGATCTTTGCGTTCACGTACATGACCGTACTGGCGTATTTCGGGGCGTTGGCGACTTATCGGGTTGCCGGTGCTCTGTGGGGAT
>CAYVVR010000635.1:0-2506 GCA_964454655.1 uncultured Planctomycetaceae bacterium
CGAGGGGAGTGCCCGCAAAGATGCCTTCGTCGGCTGCACGCGCCGTCGCAGCCTCGAGTTTTTCGCGGCTGCCGGCACGAATGACGAACTCTTTGAAGGTCGGGTGTGCGAATGCCGGCGTCCACGACGTGCGCTGGGCGATTTGCGTTTTCGCGTAGTGTGCGTTGCGGGCGCACGATTCGGCCATCTGCCGAATACCGGGCTTGCCGAGCGTGGCCAAGAACACGGTCGCCCGCAGTGCCAGCAAGCCTTGGTTCGTGCAGATGTTGCTGGTGGCTTTCTCGCGGCGGATATGCTGTTCGCGGGTTTGCAGGGTGAGGACCCAACAACGTTTGCCTCGCCGATCGACGGTTTGGCCGACCAGGCGGCCGGGCATCCGGCGGACGAATTGTTCGCGGCAGGCCATGATTCCCAAGTAGGGACCGCCGAAGCCGAGCGGAATGCCCAAAGGTTGTCCCTCGGCGACGACGATATCGGCCCCGTATTCGCTCGGCCGCCGAAGAATTCCCAGGCTGACGGGATCGACGACGGCGACCAACAGCGCGCCCGCCTCGTGAGTCGCTTTGGACACGAAGTCGGCGTCTTCCAGGCAACCAAAGAAATTCGGATGTTGCAGAACGACGCAAGCGGTTTTGTCGTTCAGGGCTTCCGTGAGTGCATCGGTCGCGATTCTTCCGTCGGGAGCGGGGACCGATACGAGTTCGACGTCGAGGTTGGCCAGATACGTCGCGACGACCTGCCGGTAATCGGGGTGAAGCGAATCGGGCAAGATCACGCGATTGCGGCCGCGGGCGGCGGACAACGCCATGACGACCGCTTCGACCGTCGCCGAGGCGCCGTCGTACATGCTGGCATTGGAAATGTCCATGCCGGTCAGTTGCGTGATCAGCGTTTGGTACTCGAAGAACGCTTGCAGGTTGCCTTGCGCGACCTCGGGTTGGTAGGGCGTGTACGACGTGTAGAATTCGCTCCGCGAGGCGACGAAGTCGACGACCGCGGGAATGAAATGATCGTACGCCCCGCCCCCTAAAAAGCACACGGTGTCGCCCGCGTGGCGGTTTTGGGACGACAACAGGTTCATGTGTCGCGTGAGTTCCCACTCGCTCATCGCGGGCGGCAGATCAAGGGGCCTTTTGAGCCGGATATCGGACGGAAGCGAGGCGAACAGCTCGTCGATCGACTCGATGCCGATCGCGTCGAGCATGGCGCGAACGTCCTCATCGGTGTGGGGAATATAAGCCATCGGTATTGCGATTCAAAATGCTGGGATCGACGCCAAACGAACACGGCCGAGACGTGCCCGGCCGTTACGAAGTGACTCGAAGAGAATCAATGGTCGGATTCTTCTTCGCACTGTTTCTTGTAGGCCGCCGGATCGAGCAGGCTCTCGATTTCTCCCGGATCGGAAGGGCGAAGCTTGATGAGCCAGCCCTTGTCTTCGGGCGATTCTTGGATCACGCCGACGTCGTCGACGGCTTCTTGGTTGACGGCGACGACCTCACCGCCGATCGGCGCGTACATGTCGCTGACGGCTTTGACCGATTCGATTTGCCCGAACGGTTCTCCTGCCTTGAGCGTGGTACCCGGCTCGGGCAGTTCGATGAAGACGATATCGGATAGTTCGGCCGTGGCGAACGCCGAGAGACCGACGACGGCGATGGGTTCACCGCCTTCTTCGTCCAGGCGGACCCATTCGTGAGTTTTCGTGTACCGCAGTTGTTCGGGATTCACGAGAGACTACCTCCTTCGACGACGGCTGTTACCGGGCCGGCATGCCGCACGGGGCGGACATCCCGGAAGCGACGAGGACATTCGAGATTCGAGGTGGGCAACTCCTCGAAGAATACTGCCTGCGGAGGACGGTGCGGGTACGTTCCGTCCGCTCGCCGTGGAAAGCGGCTATTGTACACCCCGGCGAACGTGCACGGCAGTCCCCCACCGTCTTGCCCGCCATTGGGATGCAATTGTATACAACAGACAATCCTGTCCACAAAAACCGGGGCCTCGTGAGGGCTTCGTCACGAGTTGGAAGCCTTCTTCCGGCTCTTCTTTTTTGCAGCGGTTTTTCGCGTACGGGCCGTCTTGGCTTTCTTCGACTGCGCTTTTGGGGCTTTCTTGGCGGTCTTACGAGAGGAGGTGGTTCCTTTCCCGGAACGGCGACGTCCGGATTTCTTGGCAGCGGCCGTCTTCTTGCGAGATCGCTTCGTCGTTTTGCGGCTACCGGTTCCGACCGCCCGAAGAGCCGTCGGCGCTTTGCCGAGTAGTCGGAAGTCGAGTTCTCGCCGTTCCAGGTCGACACCGGCGACCGCCACGCGGACGACGTCTCCCAAACGCAATCGGCGTCCGGTCATTCGTCCGGTCAGGCTTCGCGATGCCGCGTCGAATACGTAGTAGTCGTCGCTAAGGGCGTTGATGTGGATGAAGCCGTCACACGGCAACTCTAGGCCTTGCGCGAACAATCCGAATTTCTCGACGCCGGTGATGACGGCGTTCATCTCCATGCCGA
>CAYVVR010000636.1:0-2501 GCA_964454655.1 uncultured Planctomycetaceae bacterium
CAGTATCCCGTCCGCGTCGTGTTGAACTTGCCCGAACGTGTCGATCTCGTCCGAGGTCAACGGCGCGAATTGCTGTCGCCGATTCCCGCCCGCGGCGGCCGCACGAAACTCGAATGGCTCATCCGCATGCCGCCGGCCGAAACCGGAACCCCTGTGAAGGTGACGGTGGAAGCCGTCGCCCCGAGCGTCGGCAGCACCCGGGCCGCCGTTAGGCTGACGCCCTGACCCTCGAAGCAAACCCCGACGTATTCTGAAACGATCCGCCTGTTACCAAGCGAGCCGATATCATGTACGGAACTCGAATCGGAAGTCTGATTGCCGGAATCTGCTTGTTGTCGGCACTCCCCACCGCCCCAGCCGCGCCCGCCGGTGACGCGTCTTCATCCCCTGAGGTTCGCCGCGAATATCCCGTGATGGGCGCGCCGTCGAATCCGAAGGTTGACGTGCACTGGAACCGGTACCACGATTACGCCGAAATCACCGACATCCTGAAACGTCTCGCGAAGGCGCATCCCAAGCTGGCGAAGCTGCAAAGCTTGGGCAAATCGTACGGCGGACGGGAGATGTGGGTCCTCACGATCACCAACTCGGCGACCGGTGCCGATTCCGAGAAGCCCGCCTTCTGGATCGACGGCGGCATTCACGCCAACGAGTTGCAAGGCCCCGAAGTCGCGACGTACACGGCCTGGTATTTGCTCGAAACCTACGGCCGCGTCCCGCAATCGACCGAATTGCTCGACCGGAGGACCTTCTACATCTTGCCGATGCTCAGCCCCGACAGCCGTGATGCGCACATGTACCGGCCCAACAACCGACATTCACCCCGCAGCGGCCAACGCCCGGTCGACGACGACCGCGACGGCCTCGTCGACGAAGACGGTCCCGACGATCTCGACGGCGACGGGAACATCACGATGATGCGTGTGCGCGATCCGGCCGGTCGGTACAAGTCGCATCCCGATTATCCGCAGATCATGGTTCCCGCCGAACCGGACGAGCCGGGCGAATATCGTCTGCTGGGCACCGAGGGATTCGACAACGACGACGACGGCCGCGTCAACGAAGACGGCGACGGCTACTACGATCCCAACCGCGACTGGGGATGGAACTGGCAACCTTCGTACGTTCAGCGTGGGGCCTACCGCTATCCGTTCTCGATCCTCGAAAACCGCATGGCGGCCGACTTCATCACGGCCCATCCGAACATCGCCGGAGCCCAATCGTACCACAACTTCGGCGGGCTTCTGTTGCGAGGCCCGGGCGTGCCCGAAGAAACCTTCCCCGCCGCCGATCGACGCGTGTACGACGTAATCGCCGAGAAAGGCGAAAAAATCCTGCCCGGCTATCGGTACATCGTGATCGGTCGAGAGCTGTACGGCGTGTACGGTGGTGAAATCGACTGGCTGCACAACATGCGCGGTATCTTCACGTTCAGCAACGAGCTGTTCACCGCGTACAATTACTTTCGATCCAGCGACGACGGCGGCGGCCCGAAAAGCCGGGAAGAAACGATGGCCGAATTCGATCGCTTCCTGCTGGGGCGCGCCGGGTACGTCGCTTGGCACGAAGTCGATCATCCGCAATACGGCAAGGTCGAAGTCGGCGGGCCGGTGAAGTCGTGGGGCCGTCAACCGCCTTCCTTCTTGCTCGAAGAAGAGTGCCATCGAAACATGGCGTTCACCTTGTACCATGCCGAGCAGATGCCGCTGGTCGAAATCGACCGCGTCGACGTCGTCAAGCTCGACAACGACCTGTACCAGGTAACCGTCGCCGTCGCCAACCGGCGCGTCACGCCGACGCATGCGGCCGTCGACGTCCAGCATCACATCACGCCGCCGGATCGGGTGACGGTGTCGGGACCGGGATTGCGAGTGTTCTCGGGGCTGCGGGCGGACGATCCGACCTTCCGCAACGCCAAAGAACAAAAGAACGCCCCCGAAACGATGCGGATCGCGAACATTCCCGGGATGGAAGCCGTTTACGTGCGTTGGTTCCTCGACGCCGAAGGCCCCATCTCGGTACAGGTCGAATCGGTCAAAGGCGGCCGCGATTCGAAATCGGACATCGCTTTGCCGTAGCCCCCGACTTGGGGGAATTCCACCTATTCGGCAGGTCGAAAGCCGCCTCGCGGCCCGGCCACCGATCGGCGGATGATTTTCCGATTCCGGCGGTCCACGGGGGATTGAAGCCTGCGGTGACCGCGGTAAAATAGACACATCATTGACGGTCGCAAGGGAGCGGTAACGTACCGTAACGCCTTACGATCGCGCCAGTTAGGTTCGGCATTGCCGATTCGGATCCGAGCCGATTCCGGTGATGTCGGAGCCGTCGCGAGCCGATATTCAAAGGTGAGCGGCACAACCGCGTCAGCCGCTGGTTTTGGGGGCATTTGCTCTTGCAGCGGTGAAGCGATTTCATAAAGGTTGGGCGATTAGCTCAGTTGGTTAGAGCACCAGCTCGACAAGCTGGGGGTCGCAGGTTCGAGTCCCGCATCGCCCACT
>CAYVVR010000637.1:0-2495 GCA_964454655.1 uncultured Planctomycetaceae bacterium
GTCTTAAGTGTGGTCACGACTTCTTTGGGCATCTTTTGAAGATCTGCGACCTCGTCAAAAGCCACGGCATCCCACATTCCGACCAAGCCCATTTTTCCCGTCGCCATGTTGTAAAACATATTGGCGACGGTCGTCGGCCCCGTCAACAAAATGCAGTAGGGAGACAACTCTTGGTACGCATAACTTTTGCCGGTTCCGCGGGGCCCCAACTCGACCAAGTTGTAATTATGCTCGCATAATGGAATCAATCGCGTCACGAGCAATAATTTTTGACGTCGTCCGAAATGCGCGGGCTCCAAACCGATCGTTCGCAACAGCAGATCAAGCCACTCGTCCGTCGTGAATTCGCTCCGCCCCCGCTGATAATCTTCCAGTTCAAAAGAGCCAAGTTGAATCGGGGTGATTTTGTCGATCCAAAACGGGCTGCGTTTTCCCTTCACCTCCTCATCGTATTCATGTCGTAGCTCGATCTGCGCCCAAATCCCGCCCATCAACAGCAGTTCATACTTCCGGACATAGTGATCGGGAACGTGCACGTACTTATGCCCGAAGTTGACGAGTTCCGCCCAATACTTGTCGTCATCCGACAGGTAGCGCACTTTCACCTTATCGATGAGACGATGCTTTCCCTTCTCGCGGACATACGATTGCGCCTTGTTGGCTTCGTCGGGACGGACAAAATTCTCGGCCAACGTTGCGTTTACCAGTCGCAGCCCTGCATCAACGGCATTCGGATCGTCCGTCGCGCAGTACTTGCCGAGCAAGTATTCCAGAACGTAGACGGGAACATTGGCACCGACTTTTACCTTGCGCACCAAATCTTTTCGGACAACCTTACCACCGAACACTGCGTTTGCCTTTTGGTCCAGGGCCGACATCGCTCACTCCCATCAGATGGAAATCACCACGGGAACCGATTTAATAGATGCAAGCTCGACGCTCGTCCTCGCATCAAGAACATGTACCGAGATGCTGTCGACGCTATCGTCGTCGAGCATGACCGCAATTACATCGGGCCGATCCTTTTCGAGCACGATCTCTTGTGTCCCCTCTTCAAAGCCGTAGAAGGCCGTTACGGCCGTTCCTACCTCACGGCGATTTGCTCGGGCCACGACCTTGACACGGCACGTAGCGTCGCCGAATAAGCCGGCCACTACGTATTTGGCTTCCACCGAAAACAAACGCGTCGTGATTTCTGACCTGGTCATGCTCAATTCCACTTTTCCCGTGCCGATGGCTTGCTTGATCGGTTCGCGCACGGCAATCGCGAGCACGGGTATCATCATCTCGGGAAGCGAAATCCCACCGTGAAAATAACCCGAAGTGCGCCCCGGCGATTTGAAACACGCCAATCCGCGTGGAAATACCAGCTCCAGATTTCCCTCTAGCCCCACCTGTGAACATGGGACACGCAGATAGGAGCGATTGTTCTCTCCTCCCTTGCCCATCCACACCCGACTATGAGATTCGACCGTGCGGCCGCCGGGAGACGGCAGCTTCATCGCGGAGTCGAATCCGTGCACGAACACATATCCGTGATCGGCTGTAACCACAATCCGAGAAATTCCTAATTCCGCGAGTCGCCGAATACCGCATGTTAGTTTCTCAAGCACCTGTCCCATGTACCGATGAGACTCTTCTTCATCTCCCATCTCTTCCCCCAGTCGATCGATTTCTTGGGAGGTCACCAACAAGAGATCTGCCGCCCCAATCTGCTCTCGGTGTTTCTTCGTCGGTTTCTTGAGATCGTTGAGCTTCAGCACAGAGACGTTGCCGTCGAGCTGCGACCGAAAATACTTCACTCGGGAATTACGGTCCTTCAATACGGCCCCTCCCAGGCGGACTGCGATCCGACCGTTCCGCTGTTCCACTACCTCCATACCGTGGTGTGCTTGAGGCATCAAGGCGGCCATGCCGACCTGTGTGATCGTCGGAAGCTGAGCGCAAACGCAACGGCAGTCGACGTCGAATTCTTCTTTGAAATCCTCTGCCAGCTCGCGAGCCATTTCGTATCGCAGCGCATCCACCAGCAGATACGCCGTCTTGTGCTCCGACAACGCCGGTCTCACGTATTTTTGAAATACGTCTCGTTGCAAACCGACACCTTTGATATTGAATTTCGCCGACTCCAGCGTGTCGGCAAACAGGTCCGCACATCGATGAGCGACCGCTGCATATCGATGGCGAGCGTGATGGACCACCTTCTCGAGTTGCTCATCGGCCACCGTATTCAAGTCGAGCATCGCATAGCGGTGCTCCATGTGACGCTGATAGCGATCCATATCACACCACGGCATCGGCTCTCCCGAATCGCCGTCGCGTCCTTCGATGTACGCCTTCATGAAACTCGCCGGATCTTTCGCCGCCGATTTGAGCTCCCTTTCCACACGATCGGCGCAAAGCAATAAGTTGCAGGTAATTTCGATAAGCTTCCAACGCAATTGGACCGAAGAACGGCTCGCTGCCCAGAACCCGTTTTTCCGGCGATCCGCGAT
>CAYVVR010000638.1:0-2488 GCA_964454655.1 uncultured Planctomycetaceae bacterium
TGTAGATGATCAACCGCGGCGGGGCCAACAGCGACACCAGCACGACCAACAGCAGGTACATTGCCAGCATCAGCACCCACACGAATTCGCCCATATGGATGAACGCCAAAAGCGGGAAGAAAAGCTGCATCGGACCGACCATGACGAGCCCCGCCAAGGCAAGCCCGAGCGTCATCCAATCGCGCATGCCGGAAACGACCACCGGCGTCTTTCTTCCGTTCAATGCGCCGACGGTAACCAGGTAGAACGCCAACGGCAGAATCGCCAAGCACCACAGCGGAAAATTCATGCCTTGGCTTGTGCCTCGCGGTAAGAGTTCCGTGTCGAATGCGATCGCCGCCGCATGCGGGGCATTCGCAAGTATCCTGATTCTGTACGTGTCGTACCGAAGACGCAAGAGCGGACCGTCGCAACGATGAGCGACGGCCCGCTCGGTAATTCAACACGGTGTCGGCTTCAGAGCCGAATTACAGGGCGGCCAACTTCTCGATCAAGTCGACGGTGCGGCAGCTGTAACCCCATTCGTTGTCGTACCACGAGACGATCTTGACCATCGTGTCGGAGATCACCTGGGTGAACGGCGCCGCGAAGATCGAGCTGTGCGAGTCGTCGATGATGTCGCTCGAGACGATCGGATCTTCGGTGTAGGCCAAGATGCCCTTCAGCTCGTTTTCCGAAGCACGCTTGACGGCGGCGTTGATCGCGTCGGCCGTAGCGGGCTTGGAAAGCTCGGCGACCAGGTCGACCACACTACCGGTCGGAACCGGAACCCGCATCGCGATACCGGTCAGCTTGCCCTTCAGTTCCGGAATGACCAGCCCGACGGCCTTCGCCGCACCGGTGGTCGTGGGGATGATGTTCTGGGCGGCCGCCCGGGCGCGATACAGATCGGAGTGCGGCAGGTCCAGCACGCGTTGGTCGTTCGTGTACGCGTGGACGGTCGTCATCAAGCCGCGGACGATCCCGAAGTTCTCGTGCAGAACCTTGGCGACCGGCGCCAGGCAGTTCGTCGTGCAGCTCGCGTTCGAAACGCACTTGTGCTCGGCGGTCAGCAGGTTGTCGTTCACGCCCAGCACGCAGGTCAAATCGGGGTCATCCTTCGCCGGAGCGCTGATTACGACCTTCTTGGCACCGGCTTCGAGGTGCGACGAGTAGCCGGGCTTGCCGTCGCCGCCACGAGCACGGAAGACACCGGTGCTCTCGACGACGATCTCGGCCCCCAGGTCGCCCCAGGGCAATTTCGAAGGATCGCGTTCGGCCGAGACGGGAATCTTCTTGCCGTCGACGACCAGGTTCGCATCGTCGTAGCTCACTTCGCCCGGGTACCGGCCGTGGACGCTGTCGTACTTGAACAGCATCGCCAAGGTCTTGTTGTCGGTGATGTCGTTGATGCCGACGAGCTCGAACTTGTCGCCCAATTGAAGGATGCGACGGGCCACCAAGCGACCGATACGACCAAAACCGTTGATTCCAACACGAATCGCCACTGTTTCGTCTCCTTTTGTCCAGAGATATCCCCTCGTACGAGCTAACGAAGCCGACCTCCCGAAAGCGCCGTCCCCGGACGCTTTGGTTAACTCAGTACGAAACAGCAGATTATACTGGCGGTACCGACCCCCATCAACCACCAGCGAATCGAGCCGTCGATGGGCGAGCACGAAGCAAATTGGTCTCTGCCGGGCGTCCCTTGCGGCGTGTGGGAGTATGCGCAATCCGCCGAATTGCCCTATCTTTACGACCATACGTTCGCAACGAATGATCTGTTCGTGCTCGACGAACAGGTGATCGGGAAGTATCTCACCCACCCGGGGGTCGTGCTCGATCTCGGGTGCGGGACGGGCCGAACGCTGTTACCCCTTGCGGCCAGAGGATTTCGTGCGATCGGCGTCGATCTGTCGCGAACGATGCTTCAGGCCGTTCGCAAGAAGGCCGCGGCGCGCAACATCGAGTTGTGCTGCGTTCAGGCGAATCTCGTGGAGTTGGGCTGTTTTAGAAACAATGTTGCGGATTTTGCTTTGTGCTTGTTCAGCACGCTCGGAATGATCACCCCGCGGGCTGCACGGCGTGCCGTCTTGGAGCACGTTCAGCGAATCTTGAAGCCGGGCGGAATCGCCGTGTTGCACGTTCACAACGTGTGGTTCAACCTCTGGAATCGCCCGGGGCGAGCGTGGCTCGTTCGCCACGCCAAAGACGTGTTTCGGGGCAAGACCGCGTTCGGAGATCGCTGGTTCGAGTTCGCCGGCGCGCGCGATGTGTTCGTGCACGCCTATACGCGACGCGAGCTACTGGCCGATTTGCACGCCGCTCGATTGCGGGTGATCGAACGGATACCGCTGGGAAAAGACCGACGGCGGCCGTTGCGAATGCAGTGGTGGCTCGAATCGTTGCGAGCGAACGGCTGGATCGTCGTCGTTCGCAAAGAAGCGAACATGTGACGGCCGCGGCCGATCATGTTGCGACGTCGGCGATCAGATAGGGGCCTTTCGGC
>CAYVVR010000639.1:0-2484 GCA_964454655.1 uncultured Planctomycetaceae bacterium
CCGTGGAAGACGCCGAAGAGGTTCTCACGGTTGGCCGCGGGTATCCCGATGCCGCCGGAACGCTTTCGGTCGACGGCTGCATTATGCTTTCTCCCCGACAATGCGGATCGGTGGCGGGCGTCACCGCTACGCCGCATCCGGTTCGTTTGGCTCGGTACGTGATGGAGCATCTGCCTCACGTGATGCTCGTGGGCGAGGGCGCCGATCGGTTGGCGACACGACTGGGCCTCAATGAAGAACCGGCCATCCCCGAAGCCGCCGCAAAAGCGTTCGACGCGTGGCGACGCGAACATCCGCACGAAGCCGCCTTGCGTGGAGGAACCGGACCGTTGTCGCCCGATCATGCGACACTCGACGGCCACGACACCGTCGGTGTGTTGGTCTGGGATGCCGAACGCGGAATCGCCGGGGCCTGCTCGACGAGCGGGCTGAAATTCAAGTGGCCCGGCCGCGTCGGCGATTCGCCGATCATCGGTCACGGCTTGTACGTCGATCCCGAGGTCGGTGCCGCCGTCGCCACCGGAAACGGCGAACTGATCATGCGCGTATGCGGTACGTTCTTGGCTGTCGAAATGCTGCGACAAAAGGCAAGCTGCCGCGAGGCGGTCGAAACGGTTCTTTCGCGCATCGCCGAAAGTTGCGATCCGAAACCGGGCGAACAGGCCGCCTTCATCGTTTTAGCGCCTTCGGGGGATTTCGCCGCCGGTGCCCTGCGTCCCGGGTTCCAAACGGCCGTCCGGTCGGAAGAACAAAACGAACTTGTCGCTCCCGACGTCGTCTACTTTCCCGAAACGGCCGAGTGACGCGTCGCCGTCGCCGAAGCTAATCCCCGTTCCGGCTGCGGCAAAGAGAGTCGTACACGGCCGCCGTTCCGCGTGCCATGCTTCGATCGGAATAGTGATCGCGTTGCCGCTCGAACGCTGCTTGCCGAAGCGTCTGGTAGTCGTATTTCCCGGACATCAGCGACTCGATTTGCGAAACCAGGTCGTCGACCGAGCCGGGTTCGGCCAATAGCCCTTCGCGACCGTGACGAATCACCTCGGGGATTCCCTCGACTTTCGACGCAATGACGGGAATGCCTTCCGCCATGGCCTCCAGCACGACCATCGGAAGCCCTTCCCCGAAGAGACTCGGCAAGACAAACACATCCATGTCACGCCGCCGCGTCGATACGTCGGAGGTAAACCCCGTCCATTCGACGGCATCGGCGATTCCCAAGCGATCGGCTAGGTCCCTCAGCGAGGCTTCGTATTCCGGTGAGACGAACGGTCCCACGGCCAGCAGACGCACGTCTTTTCCTGCCGCTCTCACGCGCTGCACGGCCTGAAGCAATACCTCGGTTCCCTTGCGAGGCCGAAACAGGGCGACCGTGCCGATCGTCCACGTCTCGGCCGGCGGTTCTCGCGGAACCAGCTCTTCGCCCGCGGGCACGCCGTTGGGAACAACGACCACTCGGCGTTTCGGCGATTCGGCCCAAGCCATGTGGCGTGCCAGGCTCTCCGAAACGGTGATTACCGCCGAGGCACGACGCAACGCCACACGTTCCATTGCAGCCGAAAGCGCGTTGCGAAGCCGATGTGTCGAATCGCGAGCCGCGGGACTGTGTACGTGGTAAACCAGCGGCACACCCGTCTTGCGTGAAGCCGCCGCGGCGATCATGAGGCTCCGAGGCGTATGCGCGTGAACGATTCGATAGTCCGCCGCTCGAATCAACTCGGCGACTGCTCGCACCGGGCGCAGGTCGAATCGATGCTTCATGGGCACCTCAAACGCAGCCGCCTGCGTGTACTTACGTCGTTTCGGAAAGAGATCGGGACGCAAGCAAACGAAATCGACGCGATATCCGAACTCACCCAACCGCGCCGCCAGCAAGTCTTGGACTCGTTCCGCCCCGGAGTAATACTCTCCGTTGATCACGTGCAAAACGCTCACGGTGTCGGCTTCGCCGAAACGCGAGGCCGAGCCTTCTTTTGTCGTGAAATCGGCCGGTTCGCTCAGCCTATCGATTGCGGGCTGCATCGTGCTCTCCCGGTTGGTCATTCCGATGGACGGCGCTTAGTAGGCGTTTTCTTGCTTCCACACGACGAACAGGGTGCGCAACAAGATTTTGATATCCAGCCACAGGGACCATTCCCTGATGTATCGCAGGTCGTATTCGACCCGACGACGCATCTTGTCGACCGAATCCGTCTCGCCGCGTAGTCCGTTTACTTGGGCCAAACCGGTGATGCCGGGGCGTACCTTGTGACGCAACATGTACCCCTGGATGATCGTGCGATATTCCTCGTTGTGTACGTTGGCGTGCGGTCGCGGACCAACCAACGACATCGTCCCCTGCAACACGTTGAACAGCTGGGGCAACTCGTCGAGCGACGTTTTCCGCAAGAAGGCTCCGATGGGCGTCACGCGAGGATCACCCTTGGTCGCTTGACGCACGCGGTCGCCGTCTTCGCAAACCCGCATCGTGCGGAATTTCCACACCAA
>CAYVVR010000640.1:0-2461 GCA_964454655.1 uncultured Planctomycetaceae bacterium
CGCCCGCCCCTTCGTGCGGCCCGAAACACGCCGCCGCAAACGCCGCCGCCAGCACGGCGGCGACACCACAGGAAGCAATCGCCAACCGATCGGCACGCCCCACCGAGGCGTACACGCTACCCAGTGCATTCAGCACCCCTTGAAAGGGAATCACCATCGCCAGCACGGCCAACATGGTTCCCGCCGCCGCCCATTCTTTACCGCCCAACACGAGGATCGCCTCGGGAGCCGTCAGCGCCAGCCCTACTCCGCAAGGCAAAAGCGACAATGCCAAGAATCGCACGAACGACCGCAACAGCCGATGATAGGCCGCGCGATCGTTTTGGGCACGCGAAAGGGCGGGCAGCATGATGCCCGTCAACGGAGTGACGATCGTGTGAACCGGCTTCATGGCCAGATTGAATGCCTGACCGTACAACCCGAGCACCGACGCCCCGAAAAAGTGACCGATCAACGCCTTGTCGATGTTCGTCGAAAGGAAGAACATCAGGCTGCTGAACGTGTAGTTCGTCCCGAATCGCAACAAGCGCCGCGTGCCCACACCGAACAGTCGCAGACGCGGCCGCCAGGGCTCGAACCACCAGGCCAAAACGGCCAAGGTGACGAGCTCGGCATATTGCTGCGTGATGAGCGCCCACACACCGCCGATCGACCAGGCGACCGCCACCGCCGCCACGCCGCCGACCAGTTGACTCACCACGCGCAACACCGCCAACACGCCCAATCGCAACCGTCGTTGCAGAAGTGCCTGATGCTGCAACCCCAAGGCCGTGACGACCGTCGTTCCGGCCATCGCCCAGGCCACCGGGCCTACGCGCGGCTCATGGTAGAAACGCACCAAAAGCGGTGCCGAACATCCGATCGCCAAGGCCGTGGCGACGCCGAGAAACTGATTCATCCAAAACAGGGCCGAGAGCTGATCTTCGGTCAGCTTCTCGTCTTGTACGGCGGCGACATCCAAGCCCGAGGTCAAAAAGATGCGCGCCAACGCCACCGGCACGAGCACCATGCCCAACAAGCCGTAAGGGACGTTGCCCACCCAGCGATACAGGATCGCCAGAATAAGAAAGCCCCATACCTGCGAGGCGACCTGCGCGCAGGCGATCCAGGTGCCGCCGCGGCGGACACGCTGGGTAATCTGGTGCTCGTCTCGGGGATGGTCCACGTCGCTTGTCGGCCTCGATAGTCTGGCACACCCGCCGCGCGTTCGATGTTCCGCAAACCGAAAGAACGGCTGCGCCGGTCGGTACGTTTAAAGATGGCATGCCGTTGGAAATGCGACAAGGACGATTCGACGGCGTCGTCCCCGAGATCGGCAGAAACCGGCAACGTGCGTCCGGTCGGTGCGGACCAAAACCATCCGTGCGTCCAGTGCCGGGTGAACACGCGTCAATCGAGAAGCCCGTTGCGATAAGCGACCGAGATCAATTCGACGGTTCGTTTTACGCCGAGTTTTCGCATCATGTGCGTTTTATGGTTGTCGACGGTGCTGGTCGACAATTGCAATTCCTCGGCGCATTCGCGCAACGTCTTGCCTCGGGCGAGATGGAACAGGACCTCGAGTTCGCGGTGCGTCAACCGTCCCAGCAAGTCGCGGTCGGGCGGTACGATGAACATGGGCCCGCGGGGTGTCATCCGTACGACGGCGTTGGTGCACGGGCAATACGCGTAACGACCGTCCATCACGCGTTCTACGGCGGTCATCAAATGCTCGAACTCGGCCCGCTTCGTCCAGTAGCCGTACACCTGGAGCTGAACCGCCGCCCGCACGTGTAACAGCGAGAATTCCTCGTCGAGAATCAAGATGCGCGCGCTTTCGCGCGCAGCGCGAATTCGACGGGGAATATCGAACGGTGTGCCGTCGGGCATCCGCGGTGCCGTAAAGACGACGTCGAAATCGTTCGCCTTCAATACATCGACCGCTTCGCGCACCGTTCCCGCAGCGACAGCCTCATCGACCCCGGGTCGCTCTCGGCACAAAGCCGTCACGGCTTCGCGGAACAGGGTCTGGCTGTCAACGAAGAGAATCCTCCGGCCTGGTACCACGTGCCTGCTCCTTGCCCTCAGTCCATCCCCTCCAACAACAAGTATACTCTAAAACAGAGCAGGAAAGCGGCACTTCAAGGCAATTTATTGGCGTTTTTGTGGCCCCTGATTGTACAATTTCGACAGAAATTACCGCCAGAACACGGGGTGTTTACACTCCCCTCCCCTCTTTTGGCGAAACCTTGGCAACCATAAGTCAAAATGGTGGTTTGATTACCCCATGAAAAGCGTCCGTCTTGTGAATAAAGCAATACACCATTTCGAGGGAGCCATGTGACGGCCTGTTTCTTTGAAAACGCATCGGCCGCCGAGAAAAAGGCGCCCGTGAGAGCTTGACGGACACTTAAGAGCTGCGACCCGAGCCGATGCAAAAGGCATCGAATCGCCCGGGTGCATAACCGCCGAATGACGAGAC
>CAYVVR010000641.1:0-2450 GCA_964454655.1 uncultured Planctomycetaceae bacterium
CCGTGACCCAAAAGACGGGCGTGGTCGAGATCGCAATCAGCAGGGCATGATGCGTGCATACCGCAACCAACAAGGCGTACGACACACCCAGCAGAATCGCCGTCGCCGTTTTTGGTCGTTCCCGCAACGTCAACAAGAGCTCCCACATCCACAAGATCGGCCAAATGCCGAACCATTGCAGTACGTCGCTATGCAAGTGCACCAAAGGCAGCCAAACAACCGCCATCCCCAGCGCCGCACTCAGAACGCGATCCACCGACAATCGTCTGCCCAGCCGATAGGCGAACACACCGTTGAGAACCAACGACAACACGACGTAGATCTGATACGCCGGGACTGCACTGCCGGTCCCCCACACGACCGGCGCCACGACGCATGTCGCCGGCTGCGGATCCGAAAAGGCGAACGTCCCTTTGACCGGATAGAAGATCGGCGCATCCCAGTAATGCGAGAAGCCGTGCGTCAGTCGATCCGCGTTCCACCAGACCGTCCACGCATTGAGCATGGGCACGGTGGCCGAAAGCCGCCGTCCGCCGGGAAGGCGATCGAACGGCCGAACGACGGCCCTTTGCACGACGAATACGGCGGCGACCGTGAAAAGCAATCCGATCGCCGCCGCGCGCAGACTGCGTTCCCTTCCGGCGTTCACTCCCCAATACCGGAATTGCCGCCGCACGTGCATCACCAAGCCCCCGAGGAAGCGAAAAAGAAAGGAGCACCACCTTTTAGAAGCGGCGATGCTCCCTGTCGTTCAAGATGTTTCGATTACCGACGGCAATCATTGACCGTCGGAAACCAACTCGAGTTTGATGTCGCTGATTCCCTCGGCGGGAATCTCAACCTCCAACCCCGAAGTCGCCATGCTGGCGTACTTTTTCGGCAACTTGTTGACGTAATGCACGTTCGCGTCGGCGGTATCGTGACTGCTTTCGTCTGCTTCCGGAGGAGGAACCTCGTTCCCCTGGGCATCGACCGTGACCGTCTTGGAAACTTGTACGGCGTACTTGCCGGGCACGGCTCCCGATTTTTCTTCGAACGCCTGGAGCGAGAACCGACCGCTACTGTCGGTCAGCCCTTGGGCCGGGTATTGCCCGCCGTCCGACGGAATGAACACGACCGAGGCCCCTTCCACCGGCTGACCATCCAGCGTCACGACGCCGGAGGCTTCAACCGTCGCGGGCAAATCGCGATCATCTCCCTTCTGACAACCGGTCAGCATCGCCAACGACGCCAACACGAACAAACCACCTACGATCCTGTTCAAGACACCACCCTCTCTTTCTACCGGGATTACGAATGATTCATACACGTTTCGCACACCGACACCACCAGCTGCCCCCGCGATCTGCGAACGTAGAAGCGGGGTAACGGGGCGACTTCGCACCCGTTACCCCGAAGTGTGACAACCGGCGGAAGCCCGGTCAAGTCGTGGGCTCCCTTTTTCTGTTTGCCGTCTGCTTCGGCAGTCGGCCGGGAACGCCGAATGGATTACAAATCTTGCGCGCTGACGGTTTCGCCGCCTCGCTTCGTTCCCAACGCGCCCCAAACACCGTACGGGCTTGGGCCCGTCGAATTCGGGTTCGGCGCAACCACCGACAGGTTGCCCGTGTCGATCGTCTCGCGAATGAAGTGCACCGACCCGTCGGCCATCGCCACGTTCACACCACCGGGGTGATCACTGGTCGCCGTCCAAGCACCGGGCGCATAGTGACCGCCGCCGTTCTGCCAAGCGGGATCCCCGATCAAGCACACCGCCGTGTTCGGCGGCAAAATGGTGTTCACGCCCGCAAAGAACGCGGCACCGTCACCCCACCGATAACCCGGCGAGGTATCTTGCGTGAAGATTGCGGCACTGGGGGCATATTGGTTACCCAACCAGTACGCACGGCAGCTCAACGGCACGTAGGTCGTCGGATCGGCACTCGCGTCGACCGCCGCCATCCCGCGACCGCGAATGTTCGACGGACGCGACCGCTCGGCGATCGCGATCGTGTTACTCGTTCCGTCCAAGATCGCAGCCATGGGCGTGAAGTCGAGCCGCCCGAAGATACCCCGGTTACGAATCACCTTGCGCTGATCGGCCAAGGCCTGATCCGAACGTTCCGACGGATCGACCACCGAGGCCTCGTAGTTATCGCCGCAGCAGAAGGCGTAACTCTTCGTGCCCCGAAGACCACCCTTGGGCGGCCGGTCTCCCGCATCACTGGGGCAGTTATAGACGTCGATGACTTCTTTCCACCACCAGTTGTTCCCCCACGGGGCGTTGTTGCGGCGCATGATTTCTTCGTACAGCGCCTTTTGCTCGATGAACGGACAAAGCATCACGGTGGCGGACATACGAAGTCGTTGTCCACCCGACCTGATCGTTCCCGTCCCCGCCTGTCGCGCGGGCCATGTCTTGTTTACATCCACGTAATTGTGACATGCCAACACGACGTTCTTCATGTTGC
>CAYVVR010000642.1:0-2439 GCA_964454655.1 uncultured Planctomycetaceae bacterium
GAATGGCGTCGGTGGGCTCGGGGCGGACGACGACGCGATCGGAACTCGGCGATTCCGCAGCAACCGGCATGGTTCGACGAAACACGTCGCTTCGTGATTCGCGGTCGAGCAACAATGCCGAAAGAGGCACGCGGGCGAGTGTGATCGTTTCGTAGGGGTGACTTTTACCCCGCTCGTAAAGACACAAAATCGTCCCGTCTTCGCGAACGGCCAGGCATGAATAGGCCGAAGGACCTTCCCACAAGACAAGATCGACAGGCCAACTTTTGCAGTCGTCGAAGCTGGCACGCAACGTCATTCGCACGCGAGCACGCGCGTCGGCCGGGTTCGAAAACAGCATGATGCCCAAACGATCGTCGCTCGGGAAACAATAACGGCGAATGCTCGCCTGGCAGATCGGCTCGGGAAGCGCCTCGTCGAAGCGGACGGACGACCACGTCGCGCCGCCGTCACGACTGACGGCTACGGCCCGACACGTCTTCGAACGATCGTAGTTTCGCATGTTCAGCAGCAACGCACCGTCCGACAGCTCGACGACCTCGCATTCGTTCCAGGCGGGTTCGACGCTGCCGCCGAGGTGCCACGTCTCGCCGTGATCGTCGCTGAAGACGACGTGCGATCCGCGATGTTTCGTTTCGGCGACGATATGATCGCATGGAATGACGAGACGACCAGACCGTGTGGCGATGCCGCAACCCGGTCCGGTGGCATACCAGGTCCATTCGGGACGTTTGAGAGTTTTCGTAAGATTTACCGGCGGTGACCAGGTGCGGCCGTCGTCGTCGCTGGTACTCAGCCAAACCGTGCGGGTGCCTTGGCTCGTTCGGGCGATGATCTCGCTTTCGTGGTCTTCTCCGAGGTTGTGAGTCATGAATAGGAAGATGCGGCCGGTGGCCGGATCTTGCACGGCGCAGGGGTTGCCGCACGTGTTCCCGTCGTCGTCCCACACGACTTGAAGGCGACCGAATGTGCGGCCGCCGTCCTCGCTGCGTTTCAAGACCAAATCGATGTTGCCCGAGTCGCCTCGACCGTTCTTGCGCCCTTCGCAAAAGGCAAGAACCGTTCCCGATTTCGTTACCAAAATCGATGGAATGCGAAACGTGTGGTAGCCTTCCGTTCCCGAAACGAACACCGGTTGCTGCTCGACGGTCGCTTCGTCGGAAGTTTGCGCGAACGCCGAGTCGGAAAGCGTGCAAGCGGCCGTCCAGGCAAAGACGCCCCAGAACATCACCAGCAGCGGGGAAAGCCGTCCCTTCCCGAGTCGCGATCCGAGGGAGTATGTTCGTGTCATGAAGAGTGCTCCTGTGTCGGAAAGCATGGCAAACGACGGCGGCGTGGCGGGCGATCGCTTGAAGCGTCGGGGCTTTTGCCGTCGGACGGTTGATCGTACGATAACACCGGTATTTATGGTGTGCAAGAAAACGCAGTCGAGGACGCAGTGGCGATGCCGAAACCACCCGAAAACGACGTTCGAATGCGAGGATTTGCACGTCGGACGCCCGTGGCCGAAGTCTTGGCCTGGATCGATCGGCATGTAACACCGTTGCCGCCGGAACATGTGCCGCTGACGGCGGCCGGTGGTCGCGTAGCGGCCGCACCGATCGCGGCGAACATCGATGTTCCGGGGTTTCCTCGCGCGATGATGGACGGTTATGCCGTGCGTGCCGCCGATACGGCCGGGGCAGGCACGTACAATCGTTTGCCGTTGCGCGTCGTCGGCAGGTCGATGCCGGGGGTACCGTTCAGCGGCAGGGTCGGACCGGGAGAAGCGGTGCAAATCATGACCGGGGCCGCCGTGCCGAGCGGCGCCGATGCCGTGTTGCCGGCCGAAGCGACCGACGGTGCGCCGGAGCCTGACGAATGCCTCGCACGCCTACAACGCGGCGAAGGGTGGACGGTCTACGCGATCGCCGAGGTAGCCCCGCAGAAACACATCGGTCCGGTCGGTGAAGACATTCGTCGTGGCGCGGTCGTGTTTGAGACCGGGCGGATTCTGCGTCCGCAGGATTTGGGGGTTGCGGCCTCGGCGGGAGTCGGAGACGTGGCGGTCGTGCGACGTCCGCGGGTGCGACTGGTGTTGACCGGCAACGAGCTGGTGCCTGTCGGCCAGAAACCCGATGCGGCGCGTTGTCAAATCATCGATGCCAACGGCTCGATGCTTGCGGCCTTGGTGGCACGCGACGGCGGCGAGACGACCTACCCGGGCATTCTTCCCGACGACGAGAGCGTCATTCGTGAGGCGCTGACCGCCGATGCCGACGTCGTTTTGGTTTCGGGGGGCTCGAGCGTGGGCGTCGAGGATTTCGCTCCCGGGGATCGGGTGGCGGTGTTTCCCCTGCTCTGGTGCGGTCGATGTCCCGCGTGCGAGAAGGGGAAGTACGTCCAGTGCCACGACTATGACTATCTCGGTTCACGCCTTGACGGGGCGTTCGCGGAGTA
>CAYVVR010000643.1:0-2435 GCA_964454655.1 uncultured Planctomycetaceae bacterium
GCGACCCGCGGCCGGGCATCACGGTGACGCCGGTCATGTGCGCCGTCGAGCGGCTGTCACCGAGCGACAAACGCCTCGTCTGGACGGGCCCGGAAGGCCCCGGCAGACAACATCTTCGTATCCTCGTCAGCGACGACAACGGCCGAACGTTTACCCATCCTAGGAGACTCTACGAAGGCCCCTCGGCCTACTCCGATCTCACCGTCTTGCCCGACGGGTCGATCGGCGTTCTGTGGGAACGCGGCGTCGAACGTAATTATCAGTTCATCACGTTTACCCGCGTTCCTCTCGATTTCTTGCCTCACGAATAAACCAGTCGGGAAGCGGTCGGCGGTTCGACGAACCCTCCTGGAGAGTTGCTCCGTATCGCGCTCGGCACGCGAAGTGCGTTTGCCGATTCCCCCAAATAGTTCCCTAGACGGACGGTCCTCGATGGGGATACAATGCTCGCAAATCGAGGCGATGGTGATTTGCAACACCGAAAAGGCTGAAACCACCATGAAATACGTCTTGGCGGTCATCCAACCCCCGAAACTTCAACCCGTCCGCGATGCCTTGGAACGCATCGAGGTCCGGCGGATGACCGTTTGCGACGCCCAAGGCTTTGCTCGCCAACGGGGCCAAACGGCAGCCTACCGAGGCCACGAATACGAAGCCCAGCTACAGCGAAAGGTCGCGCTGGAAATCGTCGTCAACGATGATTTCTTGGAACGCACGGTCGAGACGATAACGTCGGTCGCCCGCACCGGCACCGAAGGCGTCATCGGCGACGGTAAGATCTTCGTATTGCCCGTGCTGGAAACGATCCAGATCAGTGACGGCAGCAAAGGCCCCGGAGCCGTCTGACCTTCTCGGCGACCGACTACTCACCGGCCGATTCGTCAGCCGAATCGGAAGCGGCGACCGATTCGCTCGGCGTTTCTGTTGTTTTTGCCGAGGCATGCCCCTCGCTCTCGGTCCCCGCAGCCCCATCCTCATCGAAATCGATCGGCGGAAGATCGTACACTTCTTCCTCTTCGACGACGTGCATCTCGTCGAGTTCGGCCCCGTCGACGCTGCGCCGCAACAAAAAGTAGATTTGCGCCGAAGCCGTCCAAAAGTATGCCAACAGATATGCGGCAGGCAAAACGCGAAGACAATCGGTCCAGAATCGGAGCATCGCCGGCCCGACCGCCTCGGGATAAGCTCCACGATCGAAGAATACCGACGCCAATTGAGGATCCCCCAACGCGGCGGCGTGACCGGTCAAGTAAACGACGGTAGCCGCCAAGTTTCCCGCGACATACCACCCCAAGCGGCTGAACGCTGCGGCTACGAGTACGTAAAACAGCAAGTGTAAGGGACGTTGGAAAACGTAGGAAAAGCCGCTTCCGACGGCGCTGAAACCGTCGCTGTCGTCGATGGCGATCGCGCCCCACACCAGCGGCCAACCGAACAAAATCCCCGTCCCCAACAGGCCGAGAACGATACCGAGCATCAAGACGATCGGCCAAAGAATCCCGCCGATCACTGTACCGACCGACCACGTCAAAAGCACTCGCCCGAAAAGCATTACGGCGAGGACGATCAAGACCATGGCCAAAATCGGCCCTAACGCACTACCGACGAATTGTAACCATCGTCCACCGATGAATCGGACGGTCGTCCCGAATCGCGCGTTTTCGAGCCGTGCCAGCCGGACGGCCGCCGTCCGCATCATGCAGCCGCCGAAAAACGCGAAGACACCGATCGTCCACAGCCCATTAAGCCCGAAATACGCGGCATCGCGCCACGACAGCTGAACGTATCGAGTCAAGGGCAAGATGTCGGCGACCAGCCGACGCCCCATCCACACGACGCCGTCCGGTCCCAACACGTCGAGAGGTCGATCCCATTGCGGCGTCGAAGGCGTCAACCCGGCGAATTGCTCCCACGGACACGTCGCCGTCTCGGGCACGACGATCACCTGCCCCAAGGCCGATTCATTCGCGTTCGGCTCCGGCACGCCGACGAGTGTGGCCACGAGCCAATGGCCCAACGCGATCGCCCCAATGGCTGCGAACGCCAACAGGATCATCCGCACCGAAGCCGCGAGGCGTAGGCATGGCCACAACGTCAGCACGGGAAACAGCTCTTTCCATGCCACACGGCGCAAGATGTCTCGGCGATCGCGCATCAGTCGTCTCTCCTAGAGTCCGCGTCGGCCTGGACCGACCAACTGTCTGAGCCGTTTCGAATCCTTCACGATCCGCGGATGTTTCCGGCAAATATAGCGAGTTTCCGGGCTTTGGTGAAGGCAAAGAAAAGGGCGAACCGAGAAGACAGTCCGCGCTCGGGGAACGGCTGCTTCCTATGGCTCCGGCGAGAGGCAACCACCGTTTGCGTGTGCGCATGACGACACACGACGCTACCGCCTGATTGACGACGATTCGCTCACTTGCGTTTCGGGCGGTACA
>CAYVVR010000644.1:0-2431 GCA_964454655.1 uncultured Planctomycetaceae bacterium
GTCTTTTTGCTCGCTGGCCGGGACGTAACCACGCCCGTTCTCGACGACCAATTCCATCACAAACGGAACATCGTCGGTCAACGTCGCGATGACGTGATCCTTGTTGATGATCTCGACCTGATCGTCGGCTTGGATATCGCCGGCGGTCACCACGCCGCGGGTCGACTTCTCGATTCGCAAGACGCGCGGTTGCGAGCTGTGGCTACGCAAGACCAGCGACTTGACGTTGAGCACGATGTCGGTGACGTCTTCGACGACGCCGGGCAACGCCGTGAATTCGTGCTGCGCGCCTTGGATTTTGACCCGCGTCACGGCACTTCCCTCCAGGCTGGAGAGGAGGATCCGCCGCAGGCTGTTGCCCACCGACGTGCCGAAGCCTCGCTCGAACGGTTCGGCGATGAATTTGCCGTAGGTCGAGGTCAGCGTCGCTTCCTCACAAACGACCTGGCTGGGAAGTTCCAGTCCGCGCCATCGGATTCGCATGAGAAGCCTCCAAATGTTCGAAACACCCGCATGCAGGAAGCCCGTCGGCAACCTTGCATCACCGCGAGCAGATTTCCACGATCAGGTGCGGTTCGACGGGGATCGAAACGTCGTCGCGACCCGGCAGACGCACGACCGTACCCGACGGAACGCCTCCCGAAGTATCGACGCTCAAGAAGTCCGGCACTTCACCGCGTTGCTCGGCCAGCGCCGCCTGAACGACCTGGATGCTCTTCGGCCGATTCTTCACGCTGATCACGTCGCCCACGCGAACCAAATAACTGGGGATATCGACGCGTCGGCCGTTGACCAGAATGTGCCCGTGCGCGATCAACTGCCGCGCTTGCGCCCGCGACATGCCGAAGCCCAACCGGTGAACGATGTTGTCCAATCGGCGTTCCAACAGCGACAGCAAGGTATCGCCGGTGTTGCCGCGACTGCGCGACGCCATTTCGAAGTACTTGCGGAACTGCCGCTCGAGCACGCCGTAGTAGTGCTTGACCTTTTGCTTTTCGCGCAGGTGAATACCGTAGTCGGTCAGCTTACCGCGTCGCGTGTTTTGCATACCCGGCGGCGACTGGCGGCGTTCGAACGCGCAACGATCGGTTTCGCAACGCACCCCTTTCAAGAACAACTTGACGCCTTCGCGCCGACACAATCGGCAAACCGGACCGGTATGACGAGCCATTGCTGGTAAAACTCCCGTTACGTTTCGTGTGGGGCCGAGCAGTCCCGGGCTTTCAGGGGACCGCCGAGCTCATGTTCGTCGAAGCCGCTTTCTCCAAATTTCCCGGGCGTTACACGCGACGCCGCTTCCGAGGCCGACAACCGTTGTGGGGCAACGGTGTGACATCTTCGATCGACTTGATCGTCAACCCGGCCGCCTGCAAGGCCGTAATCGCACTCTCGCGACCGCTGCCGGGCCCCTTGACGCGAACCTCGACTTCTTTGACGCCGAACTTCATCGCCTTTTCGGCCGCCTGCTGGGCCGCCATTTGTCCGGCGAACGGCGTGCTCTTCCGACTTCCCTTGAAGCCGCTGGTCCCGGCCGTCGCCCAACAGAGGGTTTGCCCTTTGAGGTCGGTGATCGTCACGATCGTGTTGTTGAAGGTCGTTTTGATGTGCGCAATACCGACCGTCACATTCCGGCGGGTACGACGCTTTTTGCTACCACCTTGCGACTTGGCCACGGCTTGTCAGCCTCCGTTTCGTCCGTATCGTGTCTTGGATGATTCGTTCGGTTTCCCGGAACCTCGCGGGTTAACGCAGGTCCTTCACACCCTTCTTCCCGGCCACGGTCTTGGCCGGACCTTTCCGCGTGCGAGCGTTCGTGCGAGTTCGCTGACCGCGAACCGGCAGGCCGCGCCGATGGCGGATTCCCCGGTAACAACCGATGTCCTTCAGGCGGGCGATGTCTTGCGCCACCTTCCGGCGCAACTGACCTTCGACGACGTAATCCTTATCGAGCAGCGACGCCAACGTGGCGAGCTCCTCTTCGGTAAGGTCGTCGGCCTTCTTGCGGGGATCGATATTGGCCTTGCGGCACAACTCGCGGGCCGTCGCCGGACCAACCCCGTAGATATAGCGAAGCGAAATCTCGGTTGCTTTCCTGCCGGGAATGTCAACGCCCAATAGACGAGGCATGAAACCGTATCCTCCAAATGTATCTTCGTCTCGGTCGACGTGATTCGCCGAACCCTCAACCCTGCCGCTGCTTGTGCCGAGGATTCGTGCAAATGACGTACAGTTTTCCACGCCGTCGCACCACCTTGCAATTGGCACAAAGGCGTTTGACGCTCGCTCTGACTTTCATCGTCTGTCTCCTCGTATTCTCGCCGCCGGTCGTCGTTCCGGCGGAAGCGTATCGGCGTGGTTGCCCTACGTTCGCCGCTTCTTCCTAAGGGGAAGTGATTCAGTATAGGAGATGACCGGGGAATCTCTCAAGCCC
>CAYVVR010000645.1:0-2431 GCA_964454655.1 uncultured Planctomycetaceae bacterium
CATTCCGTCTTTTGCTAAGGAGGATTTTCCCATGTCGTTTTACCGTCTCCGATGCCGTCCCGACCGTTCGGCATTCACCCTGGTTGAACTGCTCGTTGTGATCGCGATCATCGGCATCTTGATCGCATTGCTTCTGCCGGCCGTCCAAGCTGCTCGTGAAGCCGCCCGGCGTGCCTCGTGCACCAACAACCTCAAACAAGTCGGCTTGGCCCTGCACAATTTCGAAAACGTTCACAAGAAGTACCCACCCAGCTACGGCGGTCCCAAGAACACCGATTGGTCGGGCCAAGCACTTCTGCTGCCCTACCTCGAACAAGGCAACCTGTATTCGCATATCGATTTTGACCAACCGTACTCGGCCGCAACGATGCCCGACGGTAGCCCGTTGAGTGCTCATCGAGTCGATACCTACGTGTGCCCGAGTGAAATTCGTGCGGAGGTTCGACTCGAAGGCGGCGTTCCGAAACACTTCCCCATTAACTACGGCCTGAACTTGGGCACCTGGTTCGTGTACGATCCCGTCACCAAACGCGGTGGGGACGGTGCGTTTCGGCCGTTCTTCGGTCACTCGCCGGCCGATTTTATCGACGGCCTCAGCAATACGTTCGCCCTTGCCGAAGTCAAAGCGTACACGCCCTACTATCGAAATGCGGCCATCGTGCCCGCCCCGTCGATGCCGAACGTTCCCGCCGATGTGTGCCCTCTCGGCGGCTCCTTCAAGACCGAAAGCGGACACACCGAATGGGTCGACGGACGAGCTCATCAAATCGGCTTCACGACCGTGTTCACCCCGAACACGAAGGTTGCGTGCGTTGTCGGCGGCAAAGAATACGACCTCGACTGGACAAACCAACAAGAAGGCAAGTCGGATTCCGTCCCGACGTATGCAGCGATTACCTCACGCAGCTATCACCCCGGGGGCGTGAACGCCTTGCTCATGGACGGATCCGTCCAATTCGTACAAGAAACCATCGACCGATCGGTGTGGCGAGCCCTTTCCACTCGCCGCGGCGGCGAGGCGGCACGACTCCCGTAAACGAATCGCTCACCCCGAACATATCGCTCCCCGATAGCCCCGCTTTCAGACCGTTTTTCGCGGGCACGGTCAAGCGGGGCCTTTTCTTTTGGTCGCAGGGACCCGCTCGGCGGCGGATGGGACTCCTCCACGATTGCCCCAATTCCCCACCGCCCCATCTGTTCGTGCGTTCAAACCGCGGCATGCCTGCGGTGCCGCCGCAACAAATGATTTACAATTTGATCACGCGTCAAACCGAAAAACGGTTTGGCAAAAAAAGAAACTCCCGCCCCTCTCGGAACAGCTACAATCAGTTCCGTCAACCTTCCGAAGAAGCCCCCTTCTTGCACACACACATTCCAGTTTCCTGCGATTGGGAGGATGCGTTCATGTCTCGAAGTCATTCCATGCCTCGACTTCTCGCTCTGCTCGGAGCGACGGCCGTTCTCGCCGCAATCGGTGTCGGCTGCCCCGAAATGGCCACATGTGAGGAACCATACAAACCCGAATGGGATTCGCTGTCGAAACACGTCGATCCCGAATGGTTCCGTGACGCGAAGTTCGGTATCTACACGCACTGGGGTCCGGTGACGGTTGGTGCCGAGGACGGCCCGAGCGGCGTCCAGTGGTACGGCCGCAACATGTACATTGAAAAGAATCCCACATTCAAGTACCACCGCGAGAAGTTCGGCGACCAGAACACGTTCGGCTATAAAGACGTCGTCCCACTGTTCAACCCGAAAAAGTTCGATGCCGAGGCCTGGGCCGATTTGTTTGCCAAGTCGGGAGCCAAATTCGCCGGACCGGTCGCCATTCATCACGACAATTACGCCATGTGGGATTCGGCGGTCACCCGTTGGGACTCGATGGACCAAACACCGCACCGCGATTTCACCGCCGAACTCGAAAAAGCCATCCGCAAACACGGCATGCGATTCATTGCCACCTTCCACCATTCGTTCACGTGGCAATACTTCGAACCGGCGTACAAGTACGACGCTGCCGACGGCAAAAACGCCGATCTCTATTGCGAACCGCACGAACCCGGCACGCCGCCTTCGAAACAATTCTGCGAACAGTGGCTGGCCAAAGTAAACGAGGTCGTCGAAAAGTACCGGCCCGACATGATCTGGTTCGACTTTGGGCTCGGCAAAGTCATCCCGCCCGAATACCAAAAGCAGATGTTCGCCGACTACTACAACTGGGCCGCAAAAAACGATATGGAAGTGTGCGTCGCCCACAAGCACTGGGACATTCACGAGCACACGGGCGTTATCGATTTCGAACGCGGCCGACTCGACAAGCTGACCGAATTCCCCTGGCTTACCGATACGTCGGTCGGTCCGTGGTTTCATCAAAAAAGCGTCGGGTACAAATCGATCAATGAGCTGATCGACATTTTCGTCGATATCGTCG
>CAYVVR010000646.1:0-2429 GCA_964454655.1 uncultured Planctomycetaceae bacterium
CAAAATCGAAACGATCCGACGTCTTTCCGCCGAACGCGGTCCGACGGCCATGGTCGGCGACGGGATCAACGACGGCCCCGCGTTGGCCGCTGCCGATGTGGGAATCGTTTTGGGGGCTACGGCAAGCGACACCGCCGTCGAAATCGCCGACATTGCCGGCACGGGAAATCACGTGTGCCGTCTGCCCTACATCGTCCGACTAGGGCGTCGCACGCAAGCCTTGATTCGCGAGAACATCGCCTTGGCACTAGGCCTCAAGCTGCTTGTTCTCGCAGCGGCCTTGATCGGTTGGGCGGGCATGTGGTTGGCCGTCTTGGCCGACGTGGGGACGTCGCTGCTGGTTGTGTTGAACGGTTGTCGCATCGCCCGCTTTCCCGAGCCGGCATGTCCAGCCGAGCGCCGCCGAAAAGCATCGCCGTGATACAAAATCACGAATGCGTCTTGCTCTTTTTCGTCGTGCCGTGGAACGGTTGCAAGGCTGGGTTGGCGGTAGCGGCCGAAGACGCTACGTTGATCGGGTCGTGGCCCGTTCACACCGGGTTGCGCGGCCGACACGGAACGTCCCCCCTCCCACAATACCGCACTTTCGGACCGACCGCGTAGTCGCTCGGCTCCCGGCCGGCGACAATCATTCCAGCGGAGGGACACTCATGACCGGACGCGAACGATTCTTGGCTGTTTTTCGGGGTGAAATTCCCGACCGCGTGCCCGTTACCCTTTTCATCCAAGATCAAGGGCACTTCATCGCCAAACTGCATCCCGATTTGGACCAGTGGGACCATCTCGCCGTCCAGAAACGGGTCGTCGACTTTCAGAGGGAAATGGGCTGCGACGTATTCGTGCGCGTGCTATTCGGCATCAATGATCCCCTGTCGATCCATTTTGGTGGATTGAACACGGCGATCGAAACCGACTCGTGGCGGGTTCGAAAACAGGTCATTCAGCGAGACGGCACCCGCGTCGAACATGCCGAGATCGAAACGCCCGAAGGCACGCTGACGCAAGAGTTTTCCATCAACGAAGTCAAGCCCGGCACGTATTTGTACTGTTGTACCCAGAAACCGATCCGTACGATGCGCGACTTGGAAATCGCCGAAAAGTACGAGCCGGGAATGCCCGAAGAGTGGCCGGAGAAGGTCCGCGCCCACGTCGCCGAAATCAAAGACTACGTCGGCAACGACGGGATCGTCGGATCGTGGACGCCGCACGGCCCCTTCAACAACGCGTCCCTCTTGTATCCGCAAGACGAATTGTACATGCTGTTCCGCACTGATCCGCCGTTCTACGAACGACTCATGCGTTTTGCGATGAAACGCATTCTCGACTATACGGCCGCCATCGATGCGGCCGGAGTCGACGTGCATTGCGTCGGCGGAAACGTACCCGGCGGATTCCTGGGCAAGGCCAACTACGACAAGTACATCCTGCCGTTCGAAAAAGAATACATCGCATTCGTGCAGCGCAACGGCACTCCTGCGATGTATCACAATTGCGGCCAGATCATGAACCTGGTCGACAGCTACAAGGAACTCGGTGCGCGAATCGTCGAGCCGTTTTCTCCTCCTCCGCTGGGCGATTGCGCCGACCTGGCAGCCGCCAAACGCCAAGTCGATGGTGCCTACGTGATGCTGTCGGGCATCGACCAAGTAAACGTGCTTGAAAAGGGCCCCCCCGACGAAGTACGGAAGGCGACCCAAAAGGCAATTCTCGACGGCAAGCCGGGCGGCGGGTTCATCTTGCAACCGGTCGATTTCCTGGAATACGACACGCCGCTCGAAAACATTCGGGCATACGTCGAAACGGCCTTGGCTTTCGCCGATTACTGATGCCTTGTGCAGCAAAACCGTTCGATTGCAATCTTTCGCGGGGGACCGCCCAGCCGCCGAAAAGCTGCGTCGGAAGCCCGCGTCGGTTGCCGGCGGCCTGAGTCGCGTTTCGCCTATTTCTTGACCGGTCGACCGAGTTTCTCTTCGACGCTGGCCACTTTGGCGTGCAAGCGACCGGCCTTCCCGGCGCGATAGTCCATCTTGATGATGCATTCGATTCGGTTGCAGTCCTGCGACATGCGTTCGAAACAGCGACGCACGACCTCCATCACCTGATCGAATTCGCCTTCGAGAGTCGTCCCCATCGCATGACACTGATAATCGAGACCGCTTTGATCGATGATGTCCAAGCTGCGAGCCACATAGCGGCTGAGGCTTTCCCCTTTGTCGAGCGGATACATGCTGAACTCGAGCAATACCATCGTCGTCTCCTCGTGCGTTGACATCTCGTCGAACGATCCCAAAACGGCTCATTGCCGACAATCGACAATGAGCCGCCGTTTCACTCGAAATCGTACATGCGTGCGTCGAGATAGACTACTCCGACCTGTCGAGCAGGCCCATGTCGCGCATCCAGGCTTCGGCCAGTTTAGGCCACGTTTG
>CAYVVR010000647.1:0-2428 GCA_964454655.1 uncultured Planctomycetaceae bacterium
CATGTCGCCGAATCCGATCCGGAAGCCGAGTGATCGCCCGGTGGCCCGGCCGGGGGTGTCGGTGGTTCCCTAGTTTTCCCCTCGTGGGCACGGTTCGCGCCGGTCGGTCCCCAGCCGCCGGCAAACGGGCCGGGGTGTTGCAGCGGGGCGGGAATATGGGCACAATACCACCATCCGGTGTTGTCGAGACACGCAGGACCGTTTCGCGGTCCGTCGATTGAAAACCTCATTTCGTTCGGAAGGAGTACGCCATGCCACGTCCGGTCACCATGTTCACGGGCCAATGGGCCGATTTGCCGCTGGAAACGCTGCTGGGCCACGTCAAGGAATTCGGCTACGACGGCGTCGAGCTGGCATGCTGGGGCGACCACTTCGAGGTCCGCAAGGCGATCGAAGAGGACGACTACTGCGCCAAGAAGCGCGAACTGCTCGACAAGTTCGGCATGCAGTGTTACGCGATCAGCGCGCACCTGGTCGGGCAGGCGGTTCTCGACAACATCGATGAACGCCACAAGGCCTTGTTGCCCGACTACGTGTGGGGCGACGGCGATCCGGCCGGCGTGAATCAACGCGCGGCCGACGAACTGAAGGATACCGCCCGCGCCGCCCAAAAGTTCGGCGTCGGTGTGGTCAACGGGTTCACCGGTTCGAGCATTTGGCACCTGTTGTACTCGTTCCCGCCCGTCCCGCCGAAGATGATCGACGCCGGTTTCGACTTGCTCCGCGAGCGGTTCACGCCGATTCTGGACGTGTTCGCCGAATGCGGCGTCAAGTTCGCCCTCGAGGTGCATCCGACGGAAATCGCCTTCGACCTGTACACGGCCGAGCGGGCCTTGGAAGCCCTCAACTACCACGAAGCGTTCGGGTTCAACTTCGATCCGAGTCACTTGATTTGGCAAGGCGTCGATCCGGCGCAGTTCATCCGCAACTTCCCCGACCGCATCTTCCACGTCCACATGAAGGACGCGATCGTGACGCTGGACGGCAAGTCGGGCATCCTCGGCAGCCACATCGACTTCGGCGATTGGCGTCGCGGCTGGAACTTCCGTTCGCTCGGTCACGGCGGCGTGAACTTCGAAGAGATCATCCGGGCGCTGAACGACATCGGTTACGAAGGTCCGCTGTCGGTCGAATGGGAAGACAGCGGCATGGACCGCATGCACGGTGCGAAGGAAGCCTGCGAATTCGTTCGCAAGGTCGATTTCGCCCCCAGCAACGTGGCCTTCGACGCGGCATTCGACAAGGAAGAACAACAGAAAGACGCGTAATGCACCCTTTGTCGTAACCCTTTCGAATCGAAAGGGCCTCTAACCAAGAAGCCCGGCGAGGTTTGCCGCCCCGCCGGGCTTTTTTGCGGTCTCACATTCGACGCCCCGACGATTCGTCGGCGGCGTGTTTCCGATTTCGATTCGTCGACGTCTTACAGCCCCAACCCCAAGTAGCCGCCGTGTTCCTCGGCTTCCTTTTCGAGTCGCTCAAGGCGTTCGATGGCCCGCTGGAGATCGCCGGCGGCAATGTAGCGATCGAATTCCACCATCACCGCCCGGCGAACGGTCTCGTGGAACCACTCGACGACGCGTGCGTTCGCCCAGTCGCAGGTATCGCGATTCAGCGAGATGTCGAGATCGCAGGCGATTGCCTGCTGGTCGAGAGAATCGGTCATCACGCAGCCTTCGAAGGCGAACTCGAGCATTCCCACCTGCGGATCGTTCGTCAGGTGAAACACGCACGTCGCGTGATGCAGGTAATACGTGTTGTGCCGTCCGTGCTTCTCGATCGCCTTCACAACCCGCTCGAAAAGCGTCAGAAACGCCGGCGACGCATCCAACGGCGGATCGAGCCTCGCGACCGTCCGCAAAGGCAGACAATCGAACGAAATTTCGACATACACGGGCGAGGAGGATTCCTGGGCTTCCGCCATGATCGTCACCTACTTTCGAGGTTATTTGTCTTCCATGCTGTCGATGTATGCCCGAAGCCGCTCCAACTCGTCGGTCACCTTGCGGAGCTTGAGCATGTTTTCCACCCGCTTGAGCAATTCGAGTTTGTTGACCGGTTTGCTCAAGAAATCGTCGCAACCGGCTTCGACGGCCCGCTCGATGTCGCCCAATTCATTCAAGGCGGTCACCATCAAGATCATGATGCCGCTGGTGGCCGGGTCGCTTTTGAGCTTCGCGCACACCTCGAAGCCGCTGAGCTTGGGCATCATGATATCGAGCAAGATCAAATCGGGTTGGAAAGCGGCCACTTTTTCGAGCGTGTCTTGCCCGTCGACGGCGATCTCGGTTTCGCAATCGACATCGGCCAAGTAGGCCTCGAGCAACTCGACGTTCGGCGCGTTGTCGTCGGCAATCAGGATCCGTGGTTTGTCGCTCATGATCGTCCGTGTATTCACCTTCGAGGATTTTTCGTGCACGCGATTCGGAAA
>CAYVVR010000648.1:0-2426 GCA_964454655.1 uncultured Planctomycetaceae bacterium
CCAGTCCCGACGGTCCCAGCGACGTGAACGACTTGGGAGTCGGTTTGCAAAACCGTGGTCTCGGCTTGTTTACCGTTCAAATGCAGTACGTCTTTCCCGTGTTCGAGCGACTCGACGGACGGGTTGCGGCGGGCTGGTTGCGATCCGATGTTCGGCGTCCTGCGAGCGGTTCGTTCGACATGGGAACCGAAATCGCCAACGTGTACACGTTGGATTTGGGGGGCGGCCTGACGGCCGATATGGGAGCCGCCGTTTTTTGGCCGGGCAATTTCTACAAAGCGTCCGCGGCCGCAGCATCCCCCGATACGCTGTACGAAGCCTTCACTCGATTGCAACTGGTGTTTTGACAACTCGAATACGGCGACCGGAACCGCTTTGCTTGCGGCAGTCTGAACGAGCGTACCCAAAAAGACGCCGGCCTTCGAATGGGAAAGCCAGCGTCTCGGTATTCGGCCGCTCGATCCGTCAGCCGAACGGATGCGATCGACGTGCTCCCGGGTTAGTGCGTGATCGCGTAGACGAGCATATTCGTGCCGAGTTTCAGGGCGTCTTCTTCCTTGAGGCCGTAGCTGTAGGCATGGGGAAATTTCTCCCAGCCGTTGCCGAGGTCGAATCGGCTGTAGACGACCGCCAGTTTACCGTCGATCGTGATGGCTTCGATCTCGGGGGCGTCGAGATCGCCGAAATCTTCCCGCACACGCGGCGTATAGGCCACCGTGTCGATGTCGTAGTGGCAATGGAACAGCGGATGATCCAGGGACAGGCGTTCCAGCCGTTGATTCGGGAAGACTTTCGACAGTTCGCGACGGAAGGCCAAGTCGAACGTCAACCGTCCGCAGCAGGCATCGGCGAACAGGATGCCGCCCGCTTTGAGATAACGCTGTAATAGGGCGACTTCTTCGTCGTTCCACACGAAATCACGATGTCCGGTCATGTACAAGATCGGATACGTGACGACGCCCGGATCGGTCAACTTCACGTTCTGCCGTTTGAATTTGACTTCCAACGTGGAGTTGTCGCGGGCGTGTTTCAGCAGGTTGTGGACGGCCGACGGATCGGGATCCCAGTCGCCGTCGTGGATGATCTGCGCGAAAACGAAGTCGTCTCGCGAGGGGGCGTCGGCTTCGTAGTAGACTTTGGTCGTGCTCAAGAAGCGAGCCAACTGGTAGTTGCCCAAAACGTAGGTGATGATGTTGGCCCCCATCTGACGGGCCACGTCGATCGTCATCCGCAAACCGCGAGGATGATCGTGGCCGTCCCAGCCGCAGGTCATGTCGCGGGGAGAGAAGATGACGCCCGCCCGACAACCGAAATCGATCGATTCAAGGCAAGGTTCTTCGTCGAAGGTGGAGCCGTCCGCCCGCTGATACGTCAAGCTGCCGAGCTTGTAATACGACGAGAAGAGCGGATCCTCAGGTAGCATCTTGCGGAGCGGACGCCCCGGAAAGATGCGGCTCATTTCGTCGCGGAACGACTCGGCGAAATCTTCCCAGCCGCAACAAGCGTCGGCTATGATCGTGCCGCCGTCCATCACGTAACGCGCGAGGCTTTGGCGGACCTCGTCGGTCAACTGGAAGTGGTTGTGTCCGGCGAACAGCAAGGCGGGCAATTCGCGGGGGTCGAACGAAAAGTGGCCGAAATCGGCTTCGATCGCCCGGTAGTTGATCCCTAGTTTGTCGTTCGTCCACTGGAGCAGCGTCGACACGTCGGCCGGATCGGTCATCCAGTCGCGATACATTACCCGTTTGCCGTCGCGTGTGATCCACCGGGTCGGGCCCAAGGCCATTTTGCCGATCAACGCTGGGGGGCTGGGCGGACGCTTTTTTTCACTTCGTCGCAAAGGCGTAACCGGCAACGGCAACGGTGCGAACGATTCGCCGCCGGTACGGTGTTGGGGCTTGGCTTTGGGGGGAGGACCGCAGTCGATGGGGCCTGAGTTTTCTTCACCGAACCCCAGAGACGGCACGGCCATTCCGGCGGCACCGCCGATCGCCCATGTCAGCCCTGCCACTTCCAGGAAGCGACGCCGAGAATGACCCGCATGTCGACTCATGATCCTTCTCCTTTTGTTGACGGCGGAGAGAAGCCGCGCCTCTTCACGTCTCTCTCCATTGTACCTCTTTTCGTGTGTCCTCAAAAACGGGAAATTACGTTTTGGACACGTCCCGGTTGTGCTGCCGGGCCTACGACCCGGCGCGGGGAACATCCGTCGGCCAGACGTTTTCCAGCGATGACGCCTCTGTTCCGACGGCGTCACGGAGAAATGCGGTTGTAGCAACCAAGACGTCGAGCCGCGGTGTTCCTTCGAAGATGAGCAGCTCATCTACGATGCCGGGCCAAACGTACGCACGGGCACCGTCCATGTCGGCCCCGACGGCGAGAGAAAAACGCTCCGTAGCCGTAGCCGAATATCCTCGCACCGGTGT
>CAYVVR010000649.1:0-2420 GCA_964454655.1 uncultured Planctomycetaceae bacterium
GCGAACAATCCGAATTTCTCGACGCCGGTGATGACGGCGTTCATCTCCATGCCGACACGTTCATTCAAGTACCGAAGCAACTTCAGCTTCGTCAGCTCGCGTTCGGCCATTTCGGCGCGGTTTTCCTGGTCGGTACAATGCCGGCCAAGGGCAGCCAAGGCGGCAGGATCCATCGGCGGAGTTTGCCCGAGAATCAACGCGTCGACCAGGCGGTGAATGGTCAAATCGGGATACCGACGGATCGGCGACGTGAAGTGGCAGTAGCAGTCGCTGGCCAATGCGAAGTGACCTTCGTCGGCGGGGCTATAGGCCGCTCGCTTCAACGAGCGAAGCACGGCATAGTTGACCGCGTATTCGTGCGGCGTGCCTCGCACGGTTTGCAGCAACCGTTGCAGCGAAAACGGGTTGTCGAGTTCGTCCGCCGCGTATCCCAGTTCGGCCACGAACTCTCGGAGATGGTTCAGACGCCGCAGCGCCGGCGGCTTGTGCACGCGACGCAGGAAGAGCCAGTCGCGATTGCGAAGCTGCTCGGCCACCGCCTCGTTGGTGACGAGCATGAATTCTTCGATCATCTGATGGCTTTCGGTATAGGGAACGACGTGCGCGCCGACGACGTCTTCGTTGCGATCGAGGTCGACTTTCAACTCGGGCATCGATAGTTCCAGTGCACCGCGTTCTTGGCGTTTACGTCGCAGCAGGCGTGCCAGGTCTCGCATGCGGAGAAGCAGTTCGCAGACCTTCTTGCCGAACTTCCGACGAAACGCCTCCGGCGATTCCAAAAAAGCGTCGACTTCTTCGTACGTAAGACGCTTCGAGCTGCGGATGACCGATCGGTGCAAGGTGACGTCGGTGACGTGGCCCTCGGGGGAAAACTCGATGAAGACCGTCTTCGCGAACCGATTCTTCCGTGGCTGGAGGCTCGCCAAACCGTTCGAGATCAACTCGGGCAGCATGGGGATGACTCGCCCCGGCAAATAAACCGACGTGGACCGTTTTTGGGCTTCGCGGTCCAGCGGGGAATTCGGTTTCACGAAATGAGCGACGTCGGCGATATGAACCCCCAATCGCCAAAAGCCGTTTTCGTCTTGTTCGAGGGAAATCGCATCGTCGAAATCACGGGCGTCGACCGGGTCGATCGTGATGATCGTTTGACCGGTCAAATCGAGGCGATCCGGAGGAATGCTTTCGTCGAACGCTTCGGCCTGACGCCGAGCGTCTTCGAGAACGTCTTCGGGGAATCGTTCGGGAAGATCGAATTGCCGCATGATCGTTCGGGTGTCGACCCCCGGCTTACCGATCGGGCCCAGCACCTCGACGATCACGGCCTCGCCGTCTCGAAAATGGTTGGGAAAGCGAAGCATGTCGATGACGACCTTGTCGTCGGGGCGGGCATTTTTCGCCCCCGGATCGCCGACATAGATCGGTTCGGCGAACACGTTCCCGTCGACGCGAACGAAGCCCATCCCGTCTTGTTCGAAGTATGTACCCACGAACTGGGACGTTTGGCGTTCGACGATTTCGACGATCTGGCCGTAGCGTCGGCCTCGTGAGCCTCGACGTTTGACGAGCCGCACGCGCACGCGGTCGCCGCTGGATGCATCTCCCGACCATTCGGCGGGGATGTGGATTTCGTCGAAAGGAAACGATTCGGCGAAATCGACGTCGGGCCGAACGATGCCGTTCCCCGAGGCGCGGCGCCGAAACATGCCGGTGATGAAATCGGCTTTCGGTTTCGAAGAAGCGGCGGTTTCTGCGGTAGCGGCACGCACCCGGTGACCCGATCCGAACGCGACAAGACCGGCGTTGACCAGCTTCTTTACTGCTTTCTTGATCAATGCGCTGTCGTCGGGGGAAAGTTGAAGCCGACGCGCGATAGCCTTCGGCTTCAACGGCGAATAATCAGGAGACCGAACGAGTTTCAAAACGGCTTGTTGAATTTCGGCGATACGTTGTTTGGTACCCATGGATTTACCTTGCTTTCAAGTAGGTGTTTTGTGATTGCGCCGCACAGGGCGCGCTTTTTCTTTCGCGTCGGTACCGTCGCGGTCGGCTTGACACGAAAGAGGCACGGAAGGTCGGATCGAGCTTTGGAAGCACGTTGGATGCAATCCGACCGGCGGCGGGCAATACCGAAGTGTAGGCGGGGTGAGCGGCACGCAGAGGTGATCGACGATCCGGTGAATCGACGGTTTCTGGTAAGAGGGAACATGCAGGCAGGACGGGATGCCTGGGAAAAGATAGCATATTTCCCACATCGCCCCAAGAAACGATGGGGTTTGAGGCAGGGAAGAAACCTATCGAAAACGCCCATGAATGCCATGGACGTACGTCTGACGAAAAAACGTGGACTTCGGTGCCGTGCCGATCGATCGGCGATGGCGAAGCGTGAATGTCAACCGTCGTAATGGCCGCGACCTTTG
>CAYVVR010000650.1:0-2404 GCA_964454655.1 uncultured Planctomycetaceae bacterium
TTTCGACCGACGACGCCGGTTCCTCGGCGGGTTGCTGAGACGTTTCCTCTTGGGACTCTTGTGGCGCCTGCGCCGTCGGGCGGCATCCGAGCATTGTGCCCAATGCAAAAATCAACATGCACGAAAGCAGGCAAACGGCAAAACGGCGAGCATCCTTCCGCAGGCCTTCCATGATTGTCGCTCCTTCGCGGCTATCAGCCGATCGGTGAGTCGGCGCGTGCGCGCGGTACAACCTAGGGAGACGATCCCCCAGCTTTGGGGAAGCCTGAATCTATTTAGCAGTTTGGGCCGTTTGGGTCAATCCACGATCGCAAAGCGGACTCCGATCTTGATCCGCGGGGCACCGGGATTGTTCGTTTTCAACGTGATCGAACCCATCTTGTTCGGATCGGTGCTCATGAAATTGGCCGGACCGCTGTTGGGGGGGACTCGGATCGTGACCGGCACCAACGTACTCAGGCCGCCGCCGATCGATTTCGGCTCTTCCACCTCGACTTCCAGCAGCGGCGGATTTCGGTCTTCCACCTCGATTTTGAGCTGATCGGCCGGGAAACCCTGGAGGCGAATCATCAATCGGCTTTCTTTGCCTTCTTTGGCATTTACGGCGTCGAGGAACAGGTAGCCTTGATTACTGACCCACGCCGGCCCGCTGATTTCGACGTCGCTTTCGATGCGTCCGGTGATGCCCACGTCGAAGGTGTCGAGGTCTTCCTGATCGGTGTGGATGATCAGTTTTTGGGCGAAGGTACCCAACGGCAGGCCCGGCTTCAATTGCACACGCACGTAGTAGCCGTTGGTGGCGTCGGGATCTTCCTTGGAAAGAGCCGCCTCGGGAATCGGTTCGAACGTTACGAGGAAAGAGTCGGCCAGTTGCTTGTCCATCAAGTCGACCGACGTCACATGGATTGGGTGGTCGCGGTAGCCGAGCACTTTGACCACGGCGGTTGCCGGTTGACCCGCCCGCACGCGACTGAAGACGATTTCTTTCGGCACGGTGCGAATCGACTGCATCACGCGTCCCTTGACGGTCAACGTGATTTCCGGTTCGTCGGGATCGTTCGTGTAGATCGTCGCTCGCTGGGTGATGGGCCCGGCAAACTTTTCGGCGTTCCAGTCGATCAACACTTTCGTGATTCCGCCCGGCGGAACGGTGATCTGGTCGAAGTTCATCACCGTGCAGCGGCAGGTTGTTTCGCCGCGGGTAAGCACCAGGTCGGCGTCCCCGACGTTCTTGATGACGAATTCGTGTTGTCCGTGCTTTTCGGATTCGATCTTGCCGAAATCGAATTCGGGTTCGGGCACCTCGACGTCGGGCAAGGGGCCGCCTTCCGGCGAGTTGGGACGCCGTTCAGGCTTGTTTTCGGGGCGGACGATCGTCGCGGTCTTCTTCGAGGGATCGTAGTCCTTGACGATCGGATGTCCCGGCCACGGAGCCTGTTGCACCTTGTACCACCCCGTGGCACCTCCGACGAGGAGTCCCAGCACAAGACAAGCTGCCGCGATGAAGACGTATCTCATGATTTGTTCGTTGGTTATGGCTTGTTTGCGGAAACGCCCTTTGCCGCTGCGGTCGGGCGACGCTCGGCCGCGTTGCCGAGTTGTTGCCGGAAGGGCCTCTTTTCTTCCATTCTAGCGTTGGTTCCCCGATCGGGTGAAGAAAATGACGCCGCGTTCCGGCGATCGAACTAGGGGCGTGCGGGGCCCTGCAAGGAAGATGTTTTTGATTTTGTCTCCAAAATGTGGTTCACGGCTTCCAGTTCGGCGGGCGGCAGCTTGCGGTTTTCGTGGGGGGTAATGCGATGGAGTTCGAGAGCCGACGTGGCCATCGTGCGGGCGTCGTTCTCGCGACCGAATTCGGCCAAGGCTTGGGCATACCGCGCCCGAATGAGGGCCTGCGTCGGTGCGGCCGCCACGGCTTTTTCAAACAGTCGGAACGTGCGATCGCGCCATGCCGTCGCACGGGTACGTTCCGCGACCCGCAGCGAGGTTTCGGCGGCCGACAGTAGCGTCGATGGACGATTGGGGGAGCGTTTCAACCATGCGCCGAGGGCGACATCGAGTTCCGCCAAAGCCTTGTCGTCGCGCGAGTAGTACCACCGGCTTTCGTACAGTTCGGTCAATCGTCGCCAAGGTTCCGCCGACCACGGATCGGCTTGGGCCGCACGCCGAAGCCGATCGACCGCCAGATCGAAATCTTGGCGGAGGGCCGATTCCGCCTCCATGAGCCGTAGCCGACATTCCAGTACCGGACGATAGGCCGTCATGTAGGCACCGACCAGCAACCCCAATGCGGCAAGCGACGGCAACAGGGGAGGAACGGCAAGACGGATAAAACGTTGGGCGGGCGGACGACATTCGGCGGTGCCTGCCTCGTCCGTCGAAGTCGTATCTTCGGCACGAGAAT
>CAYVVR010000651.1:0-2398 GCA_964454655.1 uncultured Planctomycetaceae bacterium
TGGTAGAGGTGCGAGTACGTTTCGAGGCCGATTTCGTCGGCCCGGTGGACGGTGAGGCGTCGATTCAGGCACGCCACCCGCTTCAAGTGCGTCGAGATGAACGAGACGTCGTGACTGACGATGACGATCGGCAGACGGCGGTTCAGTTGATGGAGCAGGTCGTTGAGATTTTCTTCGACGTAGGGATCGACGCCGGCGGTCGGTTCGTCGAGTAAGAGGATTTCGGTCTCGGCGGCAAGCGCCCTCGCGATCAGCACACGCTGGCGCTGGCCGCCCGAAAGCGTGTCGAGGCGGCGATTCGCCAGGTCGGCCGTGCCCGTCTGTTCCAGGGCGGCCATGGCGATTTCCCGATCGCGTTTGGCGTAGCGGAAGCCCCATCGCGATCGCCCGATGCGACCGGTGAGCACGACGTCGAGGACCGTGGCGGGCACGTGGTCGTCGATTTTGGCATGCTGCGGAACGTAGCCGACGCGGTGTCGGTTTTCGACGGGGGCCCCGCCGAGGACGGTGATCTTGCCGCGATCGGGGGTGAGCAGACCGAGAATCAATTTCAACAAAGTCGTCTTGCCGCCGCCGTTCGGTCCGATGATCCCCAAAAAGTCGTCGGACGACAGCGTGAACGATACGTCTTCCAAAACCGGACGACGTTCGCCTCGCTGCACGTACGAAAACCACACCCCTTCGACGGCCAACACGATCTCGGAAGGCCGCGTGACGCCGGATTGTACCGCCTGCGATGCGTTCACAATCGTTTGCCGATCGACAAGGGGCGAAAAAGTTACGCGAACGAACTGCCGACTATCCGCCGTGAGACGCTTCGTAGGCCTCGACGAGCGTTTCGGCCAAGGCACGCAACGTCGAGGGTACGTCTTCGGCCAGCGGATCGCATGTCGCCGTCTTCAAGTCGGCCGATCGAGCCACCGCCTCGACGGCGGGCGAGGTGATTTGCGGCTGCACGATCAATACCTTCAGTGTGGCTTCGGCAGCTTGTTCCTGCAACCGGCTCAGCGTGCGATCGTCGGGCGGCTTGCCCCCTTGCTCGACGGCCGTTTCGATCAGGCCGAATTCCTCGGCAAACGCGCCGTACGCCGGGTGATACACGAAGAAGCGTTCGCCGCGAAGCGGTGCGAGTTTCGAACGCAGCTCGGCATCCAGCTCGTCCAACTCGCGGATCGTCCGTTCGGCGGCGGCGCGGAACTCGTCGGCATGCCTCGGCGAGAGCTCGCCGAACAACCCGGCCAGGCGTTCGGCCTCGGCTTTCAACCACGCAATGCTGAGCCACACGTGCGGTCCGTGGTCGTGGTCGTCGTGACCGTGCGCGTGCTCGTCGGACGATCCCTCGGCATGGTGCGAACATTCGGAGGCCTTCGAAACGCGAATCGTGTTCGATTCGAGCAACGATCGACACCACGGAGCCTGTTCGAACGGCATGCCGACCGGAAGAAACACGTCGGCTTGCATCAGCCGCGTGATTTGGGCATCGGTCGGATGAAACGCGTGCGGATTCGCATTGGAATCGACCAGGCAAAAGACTTCGACGTGCTCGCCGCCGATGCGTTCGACCAACCATGCCTGCGGCGGCACGCTCACGGCAACGCGAAGGACGCCGTCGCCGCTCGATGTGTCGTGCCGCGCTCGACAGCCTGCAATTCCGGCGACCAGCGACAACAACACGCACGCCCATAGTCGAATATGGGGACTCGACACCGGAATGCTCCTCCGGATTGTGAGAGCAACGACAGACTACGGTTGCCAGGTACCGCGCAGACGATTTCCGTCTGTCGGAACAAGACGGACTACCCGATTGTACGGGAACCCGCGAAAAGCGGTAAGGGTGTGTGTCGGGGCTCGCTGGAGGGGCCGGGGCGCTCGCGACGAAATCTCCCCGGGATTCGGCGTTCGAAGCGCCGGCTTGCCGCTTCCATCCGGCCCTTTGGCAGATCATAATACGGCCACGTAAATTGCCGCAAAAAACGGGTTGAAGTGCCGGCGAAACGAAAGTCGGTCCAAGAACGGGAGCACCGAGAGCGTCGGTGATCGGAGGCAAGTATCCTCGTGTGACCTTCTGGGGGAACCGTGATGGCGTGGAAACACCTGCGTGCCTGGATGTTCGTGTTGACTTGTTCCGTTGGACTGTTTGCGCTCGGTTGCGCCAAACCGTCGGGTAGCGATTCGGCGGAGACCTCGGTTCCGGAATCGGAAGCCGCGGCGACTGCGGTGGACGAAGCGTCGGCGCCGGCAGCCGAAGAGAACGCAACGCAACCGGCCGCCGGGGACGAAGCGACTGCGGAATCGACCGGTACGGCTTCTTCGGAAGCGACGGGACAACCGCCGGCGACCGACGATAGCAACCCGCCTCAAGAAGTCGAACAGGCGGCGCCCGAGATGACCGAACAGG
>CAYVVR010000652.1:0-2394 GCA_964454655.1 uncultured Planctomycetaceae bacterium
CGAAACGATCGAATACGCGTTGACGAACATTCGTCGTGTGTGCGAACGCTACGGAGGCAATCCGGCGGAAATTTTCCTCTGCGGCTTCTCCCGCGGGGCGATCGCGGCGAACTACCTCGGCCTGTACAACGACGAAATCGCCGATGTGTGGCTGGGTTTTTTCGCCCACGACGGCATGGACGGCGTCCGCAACTTCTGGAAGAACGAAATCTCGACCGACACGCTGCGCCGGCAGGCGGAAGAACGTCTTCGACGATTGCGAGGCCGGGCCGAGCTCGTCACGCAGCACGGCTCCCTGGCTTCGATCGCCGCCTATCTTGAAGAAAACGATCGCCGCGTATATGGCGAGTTCACGTTGATTTCGGTGCCGATCGAATCGATTATCCCCGACATTCCCAACGACGACGTTCCCCATCCGCACACCGACAAGTGGTTGCTGTACGATTCCGAGTATTCGGCCCGCGTTTTTCGCTGGTTCGACGCCGTGCGAAAAGACAAGCCCGGCACATTCACATTATCGGGGCGTGTGGTCGACACGTCGGGCACGCCTTTGCCGAATGCGATCGTCGAAACGGGCCGAACACACTTCGCAACGACCGATGCCCAAGGCCGCTACGTGCTCGAGGGGCTTCGGCGTGGAAGTCGCACGGTGCGCGTCATCCATCCGGGTGCTCCCTTGCGAACCCCCATCGCGAGAACGATCGACCTGCAATACAACCTCGACGGGTTCGATTTCACGATCCCGCTCGTCAGGTGAGCAAGGCGAGTCGGAATCCGAACCTCGTAACCACCTTGAAACTAACAAAATGGGTAGCATTCCTTTTCGATTCCCTGTTCCGACTTCGTTCGCGGCAATCGCGTGGTGTCGTCGTTTCGTCTTGTGGCTTGCCGTCGTGGTTGTAGTCATGCCGCAGGCGGGAAATGCCCAAGTGGTGCAGCGGTCGCGCCCGGCCGAATGGGAACACCTCGTCGAGGGCGGCCGATTCCGCGATTTGTTTCTGCCGATGCCCGTTCGGAACGAACTGACCGACGACACGTGGGGCGGCGAAAACGTCAAACCTCGCGACGTAAGCAACGGCATCGAAGATCCGAATTGGTCGTACTGGGGCGGATGCCCTATCCGCGGCGACGACGGTCGCTATCATCTGTTCGTATCGCGCTGGCCCGAATCGCATCCCGACGGCCACTTCGGTTACTTCGATTCCGAGATCGTGCATGCCGTTGCCGACGATCCTTCGGGGCCGTATATGTTCCGACAACGCCTGGGTGAAGGCCACAACCCCGAAATCTACCGCAGCAAAACGGGAAGGTACGTCGTCTACTCGACGCACGGTCGCTATTTCGTAGCCGATGATCTCAACGGGCCGTGGAAACGTCGCACCTACGACTTTCACAAGCGGCAGCGTTACGTCTTCCCGAACTACGTCAATTTTTCGTTCGCCCGCCGAAGCGACGGGTCGTTTCTCGCCGTTTCGCGACGCGGCTACATTTGGGTCAGTCCCGACGGCGAGGAAGATTGGTACAACGTAAGTGCCGAACCGGTCTATCCCAAGGTCGAAGGCATCTTCGAAGATCCGGTCTTGTGGCGAGACGAAGTCCAATACCACATCATCGTGAACGATTGGAAAGGCCGTATCGCGTATTATCTTCGGTCCAAGGACGGCTTCCACTGGAAAACCGAGCCGGGTGAGGCCTACACGCCGGGAATCGCCCGCTACGAAGACGGCACCGTCTCGGACTGGTTCAAGTTCGAACGTCTGCGCTTCCTGCTCGACGCGCACGGACGTCCAACGCACGCATTCTTCGCCGTGATCGACACGGCCAAGGCCGACGACAAACCGAACGACATTCACAACTCGAAAACGATCGTGTTGCCGATGTGCCTTGCACGTCGCGCGGTTCTCGTGCCCTCTTCGCCCGACGACCGCTCCCCATATGTGCGGGTAAAGCTCCTCGCCGAACCGGGTTTCGATCCGGCGCGCGACCTCGTTTTCGATTCGCTGCGATTCGGCGCCTCGGAACGTGTGAATTACGGCAACGGAGCGACCGTCGCCGCGTGGAAACCTTCCGACGACGGCGTGGTGCTGACGTTTGCCGCCGAAGATACCGGACTGACCGACGACCACTTTGCCGCGAAGCTGTTGGGGCGCGATCGCCGAGGAACCCTCGTTTACGCATGGGCGGCCTTGCCGACGAAGACCGAGCGGGTTCCCTTGCTGTCGCCGTTGGCGCCCCACTTCGAATGGGAAGGAGACCGGCTCGTCGCGTATGTCGAAGTGCAAAACTTCGGGCAGATCGAATCGCCGCCGGCTGCCGTGATGCTCTCGACGGCGCAGAAAGACGAGGCCGTCCCCCTTGGAACGGCCCCGTTGCGTTCCCTAAAACCGTTCGAAA
>CAYVVR010000653.1:0-2382 GCA_964454655.1 uncultured Planctomycetaceae bacterium
ATTGCGAACTGCCAGGGATAAAGTTCCCTTACGTGCTTACTCAACTTAAATGCGTGTGCTCCTCTACTTTGTGTCTTAGCGCCTGCGTTCTCTACGGATGCTGCTTTGGCAAGGCGTTTAGGGGCGTTATCGTCTAATTTTGTTTCTGAAAAGCGAGGTTCTCGTTCGATGAAGGTCTCTTTTGCCTCGCGGCATGACGCGGGACGGCGTTACGTTCGGCTTTCGTCTCTTTCCTGCGTTGTGTTGGGATTGTTCCTGAGCCCATGGATCGTCGGATGCCGTGAACCGGAATCGACCGAGGTCGTGCGGCCCGTGCGAGCGATGGTGGTGGGCGATTTCTCGGTACTGAGCAAGGGATCGTTACCCGGCCGAGCCGAAGCCGCGACCGAGGTCAATTTGGCGTTTCGCGTGGGAGGTCCGTTGATTGCGAGACCCATTCACGTCGGCCAAAAGGTTGAAAAAGGCGAACTGTTGGCCAAGATCGATCCCTCCGACTTCGAAATCGAGTTAAACAGCGAAAAAGGGGCGCTGGCGCGTGCCGAGGCTGAGTTGGCAAAAATGGAAGCCGGGGCAAGGCCTGAGGAGATTGAACAGCTTAAGGCTGCCGTAGCCAGTGCCAAAGCGGCCTATGAGCGGGCGCAAAAGGACTACGAACGCGATTCGCAGCTTGTTGCCTCGCGGACGATCTCGCAACAGGATTTCGACCTTACGAAGCAACGCGTACAACAAACGGAGGCCGAGCTGCGGCAAGCCGAAGAGGCCCTGGCGATCGGGTTGCGCGGTGCCCGCAAAGAGGATATCGCCGCGAAACAGGCCGAGATCATGACGTTATCGGCTGCCGTCGCTGCGGCGGAAAACAATCTCAAGTATTGTGAGCTTCGTGCCCCGTTCTCAGGTACGATCACCGCCATCTACGTCGAGAATTTCGAGACCGTCCAACCGCAGCAACCGATATGCCGGCTGGTCGACATCGGTCACATCGATTTCGTAGTCGACGTGCCGGAAAGCGCGTTGGCGGTCGTTCCGTACGCGAAAGAATTGCGATGTAAGTTCCGCGAAATTCCGGATAAGGTGTTTCCCGCGAAGGTCACGGAAATCGGCATCGAGCCGTCTCCCGTCACGCGAACGTACCCCGTCAAGTTGACGGTCGACAATTCCGAAGGCTTGATCATGCCGGGAATGACCGGGGATTTGTATGGGACGGTAGAATTGCCCGACGAAATGGCAAAGCAAGGCTTCGTCGTGCCGGAGTCGGCGTTACTGGGCGACGCCGACGGAAATTCTTACGTATGGATCGTCGATCCCGAAGCACAAACGGTTCACAAGCGGAAGGTTGAGCCTCGCGGTATCGCGACCGGTGGTATTCAGATCGTCGGTGTTCAAAAGGGCGAAATCGTGGTCACGGCGGGCGTTCATGTGTTGCGGGAAGGGCAACAGGTGAAGCTGCCGTCGTTGGAATCGGCCGAGTCGGAAAAAGGGGACGCCTCGGTTGACGAAGCCGAAAAGTCGGATAGCGAGCCGGAAAAGGAACCGGCAAACAGCGGCAATAGCTGAACACGCGGCCGACAGGCGTGCATGAACGAATAACGCTTACGATGTTCACCGATACGTGGCGAATCGGTGATCCGATAATCTTTGACGGGAGTGTTCCAAGGTGAACTTGGCCAAGATCGCTGTCGAAAGGCCGACCATAACGACGTTCGCTGTTATTTTGCTGACACTCGGCGGATTGGGTGCGGCGACTCAACTCGGCCAGTTGGAAGACCCGGAATTTACGATCAAGACGGCGGCGGTGACCACCGTCTATCCGGGGGCGACGGCAGAAGAGGTTGAACTGGAAGTGACCGACCGCCTGGAGCGGGCGATCCAGGAAATGCCCCAGGTGAAGCGAATTCGCTCCCGTTCTTCACCGGGCTTCTCGATCATCAACGTCGATATTCTGAGCAAGTACGACTCGTCGAAGATTCCGCAGATTTGGGACGAGTTGCGTCGCAAGGTGAACGACGCGGCAGGCGACTTGCCGCCGGGAGCCGGAAAACCCGTCGTCGGCGACGATTTCGGCGACGTGTACGGATTCTTGGTAGCGCTGACCGGCGACGGATTCGATTACGCCGAGATGGAGACGTTCGCCGACGCGTTGAAAAAGGAACTGAGTCTCGTTCCCGGCGTGTCACGAGTCGAGTTTTGGGGAGTTCCACAACGTTGCGTATATATCGATGTTTCCGAGTCGCGGCTGAGTCAACTCGGCCTGACGATGGACGATTTGCGGGCGACGCTTCAACAGCAGAACTTGGTGGTCGATGCCGGGGGAATCGATTTTCCCGTCAACCGGCTGCGGGTCCAACCGACGGGCACGTTTTCCTCGCTTGACGACATCGGTAA
>CAYVVR010000654.1:0-2380 GCA_964454655.1 uncultured Planctomycetaceae bacterium
GGATCGATGGTTCGGCAAAAAACGGGAGAGACGGAGCATGGCGGAAAGCAAATCACGGTTGACCTACGATCCGCAAGCGACATTGGTGACCGGTTCGGCGCCGGCCATCGAACGGGAAACCGGCGTGCCGGCCGACGACCTCACGTGGTTGGCCCCGCATCTGGAGGCGGCACGTGAGGAGGTGCTCGCCGATTTGGAACTCAAGAAAAGCGGTCGTCCCGTTCCGCCGGAAAAAGACCCGCTGGATGCCCGTTTCATGGATTTGCCCGAGCGGTGGCTCGGCGAAGATCGTGCGAAACTCGACGCTCTGAAGGCGGCTGCCGACAAGTTGGCCGCCGAAGTCGACAATGTCGTGGTGTTGGGAATCGGCGGATCGTACATGGGGGCACGAGCCTTGTTCGAGGCTTGTTGTCATCCGTATCACAACGAGCTTCCGCGGAACAAGCGGGGCGATCGGCCGCGGATCTACTTTGAAGGAAACAATGTCGATAACGACACGGTAGCCGGGTTGCTCGATCTGTTGGCGACGCCCGAGCCCGACGGCCGCGCCAAAGATTGGGGAATCATCGTCATCAGCAAGAGCGGCTCGACGTTGGAGACGGCGGTGGCGTTCCGCGTGTTCGCCGAGGCGCTGCGTCGCTCGGTCGACGGCGACGTCTTCGCCCGGCGCGTGTTGGTCGTCAGCAGCGAAGGCAGCCGCTTGTGGAATCTTGCCGCCGAATTGGGGGTGAAGGATGACAATTTCTTCGCCTTTCCCGATGACGTGGGGGGACGATTTTCGGTGCTGAGTGCCGTCGGGCTGTTGCCCGCAGCCGTGATGGGGCTGAATCTCGAGCGGCTGCTGGAAGGCGCTCGCGATATGAACGCCGACTTTGCGGCCAAACCGGCGGCGGAGAATGTCGTTCTTCAGTACGTGGGGATCTGCCACCTGATGGAGCAGCGTCGCGGAGCGCGAACCCGCGTCTTGTCGACCTGGGGCGCAAGATTGGAAGCGGTTGGGTTGTGGTACGATCAGCTTTTGGCCGAAAGTCTCGGCAAGAACGGGCAAGGTGCTTTGCCGTTGACGGTCGTCAACACACGAGACTTGCATTCGCGGGGACAACAACATCAGGAGGGGCCCCGCGATAAGTTGATCACGAATCTGTTTGCCGAGAATCCTTCCGCAGAACCCGTGACCGTTCCCAAATGGGATGTCGATGCCGATAAGTTGAACTGTTTGGCGGGAACGGAAATGCGGAAGTTCCTCGAAGCGGCACGGGTAGGGACGAACAAGGCGTACGCCGAGGACTTGCGTCGTACCACCGACTTGGCCGTCGAAAAACTCGACGAGTATGCGATCGGTCAAGTCTTCCAGATGCTCATGTTGGCGACGGTGACCGAGGGACGCTTGATCGGCATCAATCCCTACGGTCAGCCGGGTGTCGAAGGGTACAAACGCCACATGCGCAAGTATCTGGGGCTCGAGTGAATCGCGTGCAGCCGTTTTGGACGCACCTCGGCGTTTCGAGGGGGCGCGTTGCGCGCGGCAACGGGAGTGTTGTCGAAGTGCCGCGCCGGGACGAAACGTTCGAACCGTGAGCGAAAAGGGAGGCATCGGAACTCATGGCAACGAAGCTGACATGGTTGGGACACGGTACCTGGTTGATCGAAAGCGGAGAGCACACGATCCTTCTGGATCCCTTTCTGGACGACAATCCGCAGGCTCCTGTGAAGTCGGACCAGGTGGCTCCCGACTACATCCTCGTTTCACACGGACACTTCGACCATATTGCCGATGCTGCGAAGATCGCCCAGCGGACGGGTGCGGTGGTCGTGGCCAATTTTGAGATTTGCGAATGGCTCAAGGGGCAGGGGGTCGAGAAAACGCACGCGATGAACATCGGCGGCGGGTTCGATTTCCCGTTCGGCAGGGTCAAGATGACCGTGGCACATCATTCGTCGATGTTGCCCGACGGTTCGAACGGCGGATGCCCCTGTGGGTTCCTTTTGACCTTTGCCGACGGCAAGGTCTATTTCGCCTGCGACACCGGCTTGTTCCACGATATGCACCTGATCGGGTTGTCGCACGTCGACGTGGCCGTGTTGCCGATCGGCGACAATTTTACGATGGGGCCGGACGATGCATTGGAAGCCGTCAAACTGTTGAGCCCGAAGCGAGTCATTCCCGTTCACGTAAACACGTGGCCGGTGATCGAAGCCGATGTGCACGCATGGGCCGAACGCGTCCTCAAAGAGACTTGGACCGAGCCGGTGGCGCTGAAACCCGGCGAATCGACGACGTTGCCGCAGGAGGAACGATAGGCGACGGATCAGGTGCGGTTGTTGAGAGGATCTAATTTCGGGCTGGGGGTCGGTGGGAAACCGGCTTCCAGCCTCGTTT